>CAYPKL010000064.1:0-10389 GCA_964411285.1 uncultured Rikenellaceae bacterium | reverse complement strand
CAGTTTTTCCTTTACAGGCAATCAGAAGCCTTTTATTGTCAGGATCATAACATAACCCTTCATTATCGCTTGATGGGATTTTTGTAAAAAATATATCCAATCTAAAATCTTTTGATTCGTAGTCGGAAATTTCAAACAATGTACCGTCACTTCTCAGAACATATATAGTCTTATCAACCCTTGCTATCCCTTCATAATCACCGTCAATGTTGAAAGTGAATTGCTTCTCAAGCTTGCTTTTCAACGTATTATAAATAAAAAGTACACCATTTTCGTCCTGTACGCATGCGAAGGAATTTGAGCCTAGATAAGTCACTCCGGACACTTCTTTTAAAATGTCCGGCAGAATAAAAAACATATCCGGAGATGTCAGGTTGTACCCGATCAGTTTTTTATCGCCTGAATTAATGGTACTGCAGCTAAACAATGTCAAAAATAATAGTGCCGGAAAAGGTGCAATCAGGTTTATCATGATTGAATTATTTAAAATAATCGCCAGTGTTAAAGTTTTTTATATGAATTCGCATAACCTCCCTCAATAGTGTTTCTCTTTTCTGACACTATTATCAAATTTAAACCTTTATCAATTACTTGTCAAAAAACTTGTTTGGTATTTTCCTTTGTACGAAATTTGGTTAAAGCTATTTGCGTATTTGGTTTGCATGATAGCAACAGTAGATCTGAAGTTATGTTACAATCTGAATTTCACTTTTAAAAACTAAAACTATGCCTGACAACTATTTTAATTTGAATAATCCGAATTTTTGGGGAATAATGGTACGGTTTGTAATAAACACCATATTTCTGATAATTTTTATCAGGGGAGTATATTTTAAATATTCAAGGAAGGAGAAGTTCCTGTTCACCTTTTTTTTGATGGGAATTACTGTTTTCTTCATTTGCTCCATGCTGAAATCGGTGTTCATTGAATTCGGCATGGCTGTTGGCTTATTTGCCATTTTCGCGATCCTCAGGTTCAGAACAAGGAATTTTAGTTTGAAGGATATGTCCTATATCTTTACAACAATCGGTATTTCAGTAATCAATTCTTTGAAGCTGATAGGATTCCCCGTGTTGGGAGTCGTAATCATAAACATAATAATAATTGTTTCGGCATTAATCCTAGAGAAATTCGTAATTAAAAATAATACTGTATCACACTCAATTATTTATGAAGATCTTGAATTGCTGAAATCAGCGAAAAAACAAAAGCTCATTAAGGAAATTTCAATGATTACAGGAAAAGATATCCTGAATATTAGAATCCGAAAAATAGACTATAAAAATAAAGAAGCATTATTGGACATTTCCTATAACGAATAATCGACCAATCCTTCCAATTTGATACTCAAGGTTGGTGACCGACTTAATAAATTCCGCAATCAAAAATCCCTGACTGACTGCAGCAGACGCAATCCTCAATCATTATCATTCCAATGATAATGTTACCGACACCTTTAAAGCCAGGTTATCGATTATTTTTTCATAACTATAGTATCCATAACGGTAGAAAGTCCCTCCTCCAACACCTATATGATATAAATTAATGATTTTAAACCGGATTATATTATTGATCAATAAGCCGGACTCAAGGAAGACTTTGTCTTTTACCTTGAAATCAATCCCGTGGTCAGAAGCATTTCTCAGCTTCCCCCAACCTGAATTCTGTACAATTACAATTTTAGGTTTGAATCTTGGAGTTTCAAGCAGCAGTGATCCGAAATTGTGAGAATAAAAAATATTTACATACTGATCTGAAAGAAATTCATAGGGGTTCATTGTCTGAAACGTATTTTTAATAACGACAGGAATGTAACTTCTGCTTCCTTCACCGGTAAAAAGAAGGCTGTATGGCACGGTTTTATCAACGTAACCGGCAGCAATCCTGAAATCCGACTGCCCGATCCGCCCTTTATAGGCGGTAATATCGAGTGTGGCTTCAAGTCGGTTATACGCATAACTGTGTCTTCCAAAAATATTGAGGCCCCTTTTGTAAGTAATATTGAATACCGGATTCCCGGAAAAGTAAATTACTCTCTGATCGCCTAATTTTTCTGTTACCTCACCCGGGGTGTATCTTGCGGAAATCTGAATTTCATCAGCAGTAAATCCTTTAAACGGTAACCCTTTGTACAGATAATCATATGTTGGCTTTATATCCTTCAGACTTAGAGCAGCGGAGAATTTTAAAAAACGTGCCGCATGGAAGCTGAATTCAGCTTTCCCTTCCACGAAATTATCCATCCGGTATGCAATATAATTCCTGAAATAACTGCCGAAAGAAGTAATCGTATAATTTTCGCTTAAATCCAGGCCGGTCTCCTTTAAATTGTTTTGATAGGAAAATCTTAATTCAGTTTCCCCTGACTTTCCGGGATTTAAGGCAAGATGCCCTCCATATTTTAGTTTTTTGTCTTTAAAGCCGTATCCCGTAAAGGCGCCGACTGTGATGATCTTTGAGAATTTATTGTTAGTGCTCAGACCAAGACCTGCCCTGGTTCCTTCGTATTTATTGCTTGTGTAAAAATTAAATATATCAATATCAAGAAACTTCACGGGAATTTTGCCAGCCACAATATTCGGATACAGATCAGCCCAATAGTCAAATTTGAACCTCTTCCCAATGCTGTCCATAAACTGGTAGGTATTCTTTTCTATACTGTTCAGTGAATCGGTACGGGCTGTTTTAAGTATCGAATCGCTTTTCATTATTAATGAGCGATCTAAATATACTCTTTCGTAATTAATTGAATCCCTGGTTATTGCAAAATCGTAGTCGACATTGCTGACTTCCGACGTAATCAGGTAAACCGGGTATGCTTTTATTTTTTTATTGACCTGCATCGAAACAAAACCAATCTCCTCGTTCAATCTCGAAGGGAACCACCTGCCGCTGATATATTCGTAATCCTGCTTGAACCTAAAATCAATCAGCCCTTTTTCAGAAGGTTCGGTGACAATATTCCTGATAGCATAGCCATTTGAGCTTATATATAACCTGCCTTTCAGACTGTTGAAATTTTTTCCTTTCCGGGGATGAAATTCAATTACCCATATTGTATCGTTCAGGTCCTCGTAGGTCTCTTCGAGGTAATAATTATATCCTCTCAGGCATTCATCAGCCAGAGGGCTCAGGTACTCAGCAATTGTTTTATCACCGGAGACGGGTATGGCAAACAGGGAAATGTTGTTGTTGTAAAAAGAAATGGAATTGTGGAATGATGACACGAAATACTGGCCTAATAATGGATTTTCAAACCCTGATGTCTTTACGGCAATTATTTTATTATCTGTACGGTTATTTATCCGGGAACATTGCACAATCGATTCAGAAATAAAACTGGCATGCTTGTTTAAATTCTTGTTCTTTTTAATTGAAGTGCTGTCATCTGCGGTTGCATTGTAGGATAATTTCAGATTGAATATGGTTTTCAGGTAACATTGATACCTGTATTTGGTGTAGTTTTCAAAATTATTTTCCGGTTTGTTTTTAAGAACTCTCTTAATAATCCTTATTGCAGGATTATTGTCTGGCGTAATTGTTACAGCACCAATATTCACAGTATCGGTTTTCAGTTCCACAACAATTTCTGAGAGATTATTTTCAGGCGTGATCAAAATTTTTATCTGTTCATAACCCACACATGAGACAAGTATGCTTTTAATCTCTCTGTCGTAAATTTCAAATTTACCATGGATATCAGAGATCACTCCTCTCTGAACCGATTGTTTCTGATATGTTACTGAGGCAAAGGCAATGGGTAATTTTGAGGATCTTTCAATAACAATTCCTTTAATAAATGGCTGGGAGTATGCAGATATACTTAATTCTAAACAAAAGAGCAAAACAGTTAATTTTTTTCTGACTAACACCTTTTGTTGCACTTTACGATTAAATAAATTTCATTCCCGGATAAAAAACCTGAATTAAGAAACAGAAAAGCTGTTAACAGAATCAAAGTTAGCAATAATGAAATACTTCCGGACAGATCCATTAACTAGTATAAAAAAAATTGACTTTATAATATTCTGATTGTAACTTTAACATAAGAATTTAAAAATGACCTAAATGTCCGTGAAAATGGACAGTAGATATAATTCTTGAAGGAAACGGGATAATTTAATTTAATCATTAAAACTCTTTTAGTTACTGTTAAATCTTTAACAATAAGCACAATGGAGAATCATTTAATGATCGATGCATCCAACGGAGGATTTCTTTATAACTTATTTTATGTGCTGGCATTTCTTTCAGCATATGCAATTATTATCTATGAGGGTTACCGGAGAAATTTCCCCGTTGCCAAATGGATTCTTATACTGGCCTGTATCAGGCTTTTTGTTGTAATAGGGACAAAGGCTTTCTCAATTTCACCTGAGGATTGGAGCTTAATGATTCAAACCCGCACTCTTTTTCCGAATCCCGAAAAAACCATGTTTGGAGGAGTGATTTTGGGAGTGGCCGGATATTTGGCAGCAAGCTATTTCCTGAAATTCAGGTATCCCGTCTGGGACACGGTTGCAATTGCATTTCCGGTTGCAGTCTCTATTCAGACGGTAGGATGCTTCTTTTACGGCTGCTGTTTTGGAAATCCGTCAGCATTGCCCTGGGCAGTTCAATATCCTGTAATGACTCTGGCTCATTATCACCAGTTTCAATCCGGGATGCTGACTTATAACGATCTGAGTTCACTTCCGGTTCATCCGGTACAGCTTTATAATTGTCTTGGAGGAATACTTGTAACTTATCTGGTAATAAGGTTTCGCAAATCATGGAAAGCGCAGGGGAGCCTTTTTCTGAGTTCGGTAATCTTATTTGCACTTGTCCGCATTTTGATTGAGTTTTTCAGGGATCCCCTTTCCAATAAAACGGGAGGGGAGATGCTGTGGATAATGAAACAGGTACAATGGCAGTATTTGTTATTTGCCCTACTGATGACATTTATTCTTGTCCGGAGGGAAAAATCATTTAAGGTAAATCAGACAGTCGTTAAAGACGATCAGGTTCTATTGAAAAAACAAATTCCATTGCTCCTGCTCCTCATGCTGGTGTTTGTAATTCTGCACAAATGGTTTACAATGCCTGAGATCATAGCTCTGAATATTGCATTACTTCCTGCCGTGATTTCGACAGGGATTGAAATCCATAAGGCAACCGTAGCACAAAGATACAGATGGGTCTACATCTGCAGTTTAATACTTCCTCTTTTTCTGATGAGCCAGACTTTTCCGCAAGCTCAAATTGATACATCCAGCATAAAAAAGTACAAAACATATCAAACAATTGGGGCCGGTTATGCAACAGGAAATTATACCGACAACAGGATGAATTATTCGGGCTCAGGATGCGATATGATTTCAAATCATGAATATTTCAGTCAAAAGTATAACGTTGTCGGAGGAGGTTACAGTTACACAAAAGAGGATTCTGAAAAAGGGGTAATCACAATATACGGTGCAAATATAATGGGTGGAAAATACCGGCAATTCAGACAATCAGACAGTCTGATGATCAGGAAATCCCTGTGGGGAATAAGTCCGTATATACAGTATGAAACAAAGTGGATAGGGATCGGAGGTGGAATTCATTTAGGAAGCCTGGCCTATACAACCGGTGATCACCGTAAGAATTATGACACACAGCTACCCATACCAACCACAGGTCATTTCAATACTTTTTTAATGCCCAGATTTGATTTGAGGATCGGAGTTAAGAGGTTCTTTTTCGGTGATTTCCATATTGCTGACCACTTCCCCGTTTCAGAGCCCGGATTGGCGTTCCAGGCTGGAATAGGATCTGGTTTTGGACTGAAAAACGGATTGAATTTACGTGCTGGATTTTCTTTCCTGGAGAGTGAAGGTTACTACGTTTCAGGATATATACCAATCAAGAACAGGATTGTAATTGAACCCTTATATTTATGGACCGGCAAATATGCCAATGATTTTTATACCATCAAGCTGCCTGAAAATCAGTTTTCGATAGGTGTTTCCTACCGTTTCGGACATAAATAAGAATCACTTTAATTATTTATATTTGAAATTCTACATAAATGACTGAAGGATGAGAAAGATCAAAAAATCAATTCTTGTTTTTATTTCCTTAACATTTTTTTTACTCCCTATAGTTGGTTTGCAGTTACAAACCAAAGCCAGGTTATATACAGGTGAGGGCCTTTTATATGCCGGCAAGGATCAGGAGGAGCGGATTAACATTTCAAAAAAAGATGATGATTATGAGCCTTTCTACAAATCATTGTCCTCACAGGTTAATAAAGAACTGATACGGCAGGGTGTTTTTTACCTTGCAAAAGATCCTCTTCCAAGACGGGTTTTAAACTGGTCATTGCCGGGGCATGATCTTTCAACCCTTGAAGAAGCTGACATCTGGATTGAAAATCAGCTTGCTGCCTGGGGATATGTTCCTGAGCGTGACGAAACCATGGTTCGTGCTTTCGGCAGGGATTTTTCAAAACCTCTGGCACATCAGTATGCAACTCCGCCTGTTGATGCTCCTTTTTATACTGCCCATAATATCCTGGCAGGGAAAAGGGGAACGGAGCATCCTGAACAGATAATAGTCCTTATTGCCCACAAGGATTCACAGAGCTGGATAGCTTCGCCAGGAGCAAATGATAATGCAGTCGGAACCTGCTCTGTTCTTGAGCTGGCAAGGATCCTTGAAAATTACACACCCAGGCATACAATCCGGTTTATTTTCTGCAATGAGGAACACACTCCCTGGACAAGCGTAACTGCTGCACAGAAGATAAAAGATTCAGGACAGGAAGTGCTCGCTGTTATTAATATGGATGCAATAGGGGGTAAATCCGATGAAGAGGCCGGACACTATATCAATGTAACCCGTTATACCACTCCGGAAGGTGAACGGCTGGCTGACCTGGCCATTAAACTAAATGATCATTTTGCCAT
Organism: uncultured Rikenellaceae bacterium; assembly: GCA_964411285.1. Lineage (GTDB taxonomy): Bacteria > Bacteroidota > Bacteroidia > Bacteroidales > VadinHA17 > LD21. The sequence goes on along the minus strand of CAYPKL010000064.1, from coordinate 3,456 downwards.
CGGACTTGAACAAAAAAAGTATAAAAGTGATACTCCTGGCGACGATGACGGTTCATTTATTAATGAAGGATTTCCCTGGTCAGTACTCAATATAGGATCTATGCCTTACGGTGATCCGAATTATCATCTGGAAAGCGATACCGCAGAAAGGGTAGATTACGAGACTGCCAGAAGGGTTGTTCAGCTGACCCTGGCGCTGGTATTAAACCTCGATTACAACGGCAGACCTTAAAATGATCTGATTTTTTCAACCTCTTCAATCATTATCTGGTAATTCCGGAATGTATTTTCTGAAATACTTCTTCCATATGGAGAAGCCGATGGCATAAGAACAAATCCCCTGCCTTCTCCGGATGTCCCGTCTGCAACAGATTGCTTTACGATTTCCCTGAACCTTTCACAAGGCATATTCTCAATATCAGCGATTTCAATATTGCCAAAAAGTACTAACTGCTTCCCGTATTCCTTTCTTAGATATTTTAATTCGACATCACCATGAGGAGGAGGTTCAACAGGATCGATCGCATCTGCTCCCATTTTTATAACATAATCCATAATATTCCTCACACAACCATGGGCATGGATCCGGACAAAACCCCCATGTCTCTTAATATGTCCGACCATCGGACCAGTGTATTTTACTACATAATTATCGAAAAGCACAGGTGGCAGAAACGGTTCAGTAATATATTCAGGACCGTAAATACGCCATAACCTGCCTGGAAATTCTTTTGCAGCTTTTTCAATCCGTTTATGTATATACCGGGCATGCTTTTCCAATAACCGGTGGCATAATTCATTCTCTGTCAAAGCAAAGATTGTAAAATCTTCAAGATTAAATAGAGAAGCTGCAGCGCATACAGGATCTTCAGTATCAACCATGACAATGCCGCTGTCTCCAAGTTTATTTTCCTGCTCTTCCAAATGTGAAATGTCGATATTCTCCTCAAATATTTCGTCAGGAAGTTCAAGAAACAGCTTTACATCATCCAGATTTTTTAACAGAGGTTCGACTGTCCAGACAGTGTCGATATCTCTGTCGCGACGGGTAAGACTTGTTAATGTTTTTCCGCTAACCTTATATGTTAAGTGTGTAAACCGGCTGTTATCTTCTTCCCATACTTTTTCCTCAACAAAAAGTTTCCTGACATCAATGTTTGAACTTCCGCTCCAGGAGAGATGTGATTGAGCCCTGACCGGACTTACCATTCTTATAATATCAGTGCTTTTTTCGCCCAGATCAAGGAGTGGCCGCCATGATGGCGAGTTGTAAATATTATATTTATCGGGGTCATCCGGATTTATCAGAAAGCCTCCGATCTCATAAAAGCTTACTGCAGGACGATCAACTTTTAACCCGTTAAGGGTGGCCATTAAACGTTCACGCCTTGTCATCTGTTCCATACAAAATGCGATGTTTTCTCGGTAAATTTAACTAATATATAAAGCCATCTGCGCCCGGTTGAAATAAATGATCTTTACTTTGCCTGAAATAGCGAATAAAGAACTGCACAAAGCTGCAACAGAGGAAAATCCACAAAAAATTGAATTGTATTTCGAATTTAAATGTTAAATTGGGTATTTAATAAAATAATTACCTATTAATCACTTACATTTAATGAGATGGAAATAGTTGTAACACTTATCATCGGGGCAGCAGCCGGATGGCTGGGAAGCATGATCTACAAAGGTGGCGGCCTGGGTCTTATTGGTAATATTATAGTAGGAATTCTGGGCAGTTTTTTGGGCTACTGGCTTTTAGGAAAACTTGGCGTTAATTTAGGTGCCGGATGGGTTGGTGCAATCCTTACAGGAGCCATTGGGGCGATAATAATTTTATTCCTCATTAACCTGATCTTCGGTAAAAGATAGATCATTTCTGATAAATCATCTGACAGGTTTTGATTATTGTTCCTGTGGCCTGACCTTTGTAATTAAAAACCATGGGAATGAAGGTGATAGTTATTTTCTGTTGTAACCACTATTTTATCCTGTTATCGCCGGATAAATCTTCCGGAAACTCTTAAATTTGGAATATTCAATGCTGTTTGCATAAAATTAAAAAAAGGAGGTTATTATGCCAGGTCCTGGTGCATTTTGGTTTGGTACAGAAGAAACGGAAGCCGTCACTGAAGTAATGAAAAGCGGTTATCTTTTTCGCTATGGCAGCGAGAATGATCCTAAATTCCTACATAAGGTTTCAGATTTAGAAAAGGAATTTGCACGGTATAGCGAAACAAATTTTGCACTTGCCACTACATCAGGAACATCTTCACTTCTTATTTCGGCTTTAGCTTTAGGGTTGAAACCCGGCGACGAAATAATTGTACCAGCATACACATTTGTTGCAAGCTATTCCTCCATGATTTTCGCAGGGTTAATTCCTGTTCTGGCAGAAATTGACGAAAGCCTTACTCTCGATCCGAATGATATTGAAAACAGGATTACTCCCCGGACAAAGGCAATCATGCCTGTTCATATGCTGGGTAATCAATGCGATATGGACAGAATAATGTCAATTGCCAAAAAACATAATTTGCTGGTTCTGGAAGATTGTTGTCAGGCAGCAGGTGCCACATATAAGGGCCGAAAGATCGGATCGATTGGAGATATCGGAGCATTTTCCCTTAACATATTTAAAACTATAAACAGTGGCGACGGAGGATTAATCATAACCAGCGATGAACTCTTATACGAAAATGCTTTTGGAATACACGATCAGGGACATAAGCCCATGCGCTTTGGCGTTGAGGTGGGGAACAGAAATGTTCTTGGTTTAAACTTCAGGATGAACGAGATAACCGCTGCAGTTGGACTGGCACAGTTAAGGAAGATCGACAGAATTGTGGAAACACTACGTAAGAAAAGAAGTAAGTTTAAGAGTTTAATTGGCAACCCTGATTATTTTAAATTCAGAACCCTGAACGATCCGTCAGGAGACTGCGCGACATTATGCACGGTTATTTTCAATTCAAGGGAACAGGCGGCCAGGGTTTCCGCGGAGCTTGGAAGTAAAACAGTTGACCAGAGCGGATGGCATGTCTATTTTAACATGGAGCACGTTATGAATCATCTGAAGCAGATTGGGCAGCCTCATACAAAAGGCTCTTATCCAAAGACCGATGATATACTGAGCAGATCAATGAACATAAGTATTGGTGTTGTTGACGGAGGTCTCGGCGCCGGCTGGGGCATAAACATAAATTCAACCGATGAAGAAATTAAAGATGCAGCCAGTCAATTTCTGGCAGCATGTAAATCATCAATTTAAAACTTAAATTCCGAATAATTAGCTGACGATTTCGGATTGCGGATTGTGGATTGCGGATTTGAAATCTAATAAAACTAAATTAAACCTGAGACATGAAGCATATTAAACAAACCGGTATTATCGCTCTGACGATGTTTTTTACCCTGACATCCGGGATTTCTTCAGGCCAGTATCCAACAAGAACG
>CAYPKL010000063.1:0-13090 GCA_964411285.1 uncultured Rikenellaceae bacterium | reverse complement strand
GTGTTTGCCGTTTTTAATGCCGGTACCCATGTTTAGTTCATGTTTTTTTAGTTAGTTTTGCGCCTGACATCCCGACGTCACTCAAAAACTATACAAAAATAGTATTTAAGTTGTATTATTTTAAAGAATATCGGTTACTTGTAGTGTTCCTCGTGATGGTCAGGTTTACAACACTGTTCTCACAGGAACCCATTTCCAATCCCGATTCCATTATCGTAAGGCAGGACACACTTATTTCTGATACCTTATCATTAAATCTGAAATTAATATCATCAAGCGCAATTGATAAGCAGGTAAAATATACTTCAGTCGGCAAAAAGAAAAATGATTTGATTAATAAAACAGCAATTCTTATTGACCAGGCTGTGGTTACGTATGGAGATATTGAAATCAAAGCCGACTCGATCGTTTTTAATATGGCCACTAGCACTGTTTATGCTTCAGGGATAAGAGATTCAACAGGGAAGGTACGAGGAACACCGGTCTTTAAAGAAGGATCCCAGGAGTATGCCTCGGATTCCCTTGTGTACAATTTTCTGACAAGAAAAGCCATTGCATATAATATTGTTACCAAGCAGGAAGACGGACTTCTTCATAGCAAAGTCACAAAACTGCTTGATGATGGTACTTCAAATATTGCAAAAAGTACATACTCAACGTGCGATGCCGAGCATCCTCATTTTTATATAAACTTACCAAAAGCAAAGGTCTATCCCGGGAAGAAGATAATCTCAGGCCCCGGAAATCTTGTTCTTGAAGGCATTCCACTGCCTCTGGCTGTACCGTTCGGCTTTTTCCCGGTTCAGAAGAAAAGAGCGGCATCCGGAATATTGGTACCAAAAATCGGCCAGGAACAATCCAGAGGATATAATCTTACAGAGGGCGGTTATTATTTTGCTGTCAGTGACTTTTTTGACCTTGCCCTCAAGGGTAATATTTATACAAATGGCACCTGGATGCTGACTGCCGAATCAAATTATAATAAACTATATAAATATAACGGCCAGTTCTCTTTCAGTTATGCTAATAATATTTCAGGTTACAAAGGTCTGCCGGATTACAGCAAAGCCACCAACTATAAGATAGCATGGTCGTACAGTCAAAATGCGAAGGCAAGGCCGGGTTCCCGTTTCACTGCCAGCGTGAATATGAGTTCAAGCGGATTTGACAAAACCAACAGCTACACAGTCTCTGAACATGTGGCAACACAACGGCAATCGAGTATCAGCTACTCAAAAACATGGGAAGGATCTCCTTTTAATCTGTCGGCCAGTATGAATCACAGTCAGAATGTAAAGAATAAAACAGTAAACCTTAATTTGCCAAAAATCAATTTTAATGTAAGCAGAATATATCCGCTGAAGGGAAAAAGCTCAGGGACAAAAAAGTGGTACCAGGAACTGCAGTTTCAGTACACAGCATCACTCGATAATCAAATAAGTACTTACGACAGCCTCCTTTTTACCAACAAAGTGTGGAAATCGATGCGGAATGGTTTTAAGCATGAAGCACCTTTAAGCCTTCAGATCAGGCCATTTAAAAACTTTTCAATATCCCCGCAGGTTTCTTACAAAGGAGTACTGTATTCACAAAAGTACAGTAAGAGATGGATACCCGATTATCTCGATACCGCATTAAATAAAAGAGTTCCTACACTTGTCACGGATACCGCAAGAGGATTCTTTTATGGTCAGGCTGTTAATCCTTCTGTAAGTGCAAGTTACAGCCCACAGATCTTTGGAACCTACACTTTTAAGCCTGAATCAAGGGTCCAGGCTGTCCGCCATGTAATGAAGCCTTCAGTCAGTTTTAGCTATATCCCTGTCTTTAAAGGACTCAGCAGCAGCATGTACAGAAATGTCCAGAAAGATACCCTGGGTAATACGACAAAATATTCAATTTTTGAGGATAATATATACGGAACACCGTCGCTGGGAAGCCGAAGCGGAACTATTTCGCTTGGCCTGACAAATATTATTGAAGCAAAAGCATTTGCCAGAAATGATACAACAGGTAAACCGGAGAAGGTTAAAATAATTGATAACTTCGGAATTAACACTGCTTATAATATATTTGCCGATTCCTTGAACTGGTCGCCTGTGGTGATGTCTCTGAGAACTACATTATTCAATAATTTCGGAATTTCTGCCAACAGCAACTTCTCACTTTATGGCTTAAATGATAAGGGCCAGATAATAAATACCTTTGCTTTTACCCAGAACAGGAAACTTATGCGGCTGACAAACTTTTCTGTAAGCCTCGACTTTGACCTCGGGGAACTTCTCAGGGGCGATAAGAAAAAGCAGGGATCAGACCCCCGGCAACAGGCTTCAGGGCAACCATCATCTTTAAACAGCAGAGCAGGAGAAGACGTTCAGACCGAAGAATCAAACCGCTGGGATGAATACGGATATGCTTTATTTGATGTACCATGGTCGATGAGAGTTAGTTACAATCTTAATTACTCTAAGCCAGCTTTTAAATCGATGGTTACTCAGACTATGTCACTCACTGGCAATGTTACTCTTACGAAAAAAATGGCTGTAACATATACAAGCGGTTACGACTTTACTGAAAAGGAAATTACAATGACCCAGATAGGTATCACCCGCGACCTGCATTGCTGGCAGATGAGCTTTAACTGGGTGCCGAACGGAACAATGAAGATGTGGAATTTTACCATCAGAGTTAAGTCATCTGTTCTTGCTGATCTGAAGTATGAGAGACGGAAAGACTTCCACGATGAATATTATTAATAGAAAAAGCCGTCTTTAATTTCAATCTTAAGACGGCTTTTTGAATTTTAGCTGAAAAACTCTATTCTGCTTTTATTTCAAAATCAACTTCTACTTTTACTTCCCTGTGCAGTTTAACGATAGCCTTGTAGTTTCCTATCTCTTTAATCTGATCTTCAGGAAGTGTTATGCTTTTACGGTCAATATCGAACCCTTTATCTTTAAAGGCTTCTGCTATCTGAATAGTATTTACTGAACCGAAGATTTTACCCGAAGAACTTGTTTTTGCACCAACTATAAGCTTAAGACCAGCCAGTTTCCCGGCCATTTCCTGTGCTACTGCCTTTATCTTTTCCTCTTTGTGTGCCCTTTGTCTGAGATTTTCAGAATGCATTTTTTTTGCCGATGGTGTAGCGGCAATAGCAAGCCCTTTGGGAATAAGATAATTACTTCCGTATCCGTCTTTTACATGGACAGTATCATCTTTTTGTCCAAGTTTATTAACGTCCTGTAATAAAATAATTTCCATAATTAACCTCCTTATTTTAATAGATCAGTTACATAAGGAAGCAAGGCTATATGACGTGCCCTTTTTACGGCTTTAGCCACTTTCCTCTGAAATTTAAGTGAAGTTCCGGTAATTCTGCGCGGTAGTATTTTGCCCTGGTCATTCAGAAACTTCTTTAGGAATTCAGGATCCTTGTAATCTATATAACGTATCCTGTTCTTCTTAAAACGGCAGTATTTCTTTTTCTTTACCTCTACTGTCGGAGGCGTCAAATATCTTATTTCTGATTCATTCTGTGCCATATCTTATTCCTCCTTCATTTTTCCTGATTCTTTCTGTTTCCTTTTTTTCTCCGCATATTCAACAGCGAATTTTTCCATCCTGAAAGTTAAAAACCTGATAATCCTTTCATCCCTTCTGTATTGGACTTCCAGTTTTTCTATCAGGTCACCTGCGCCTTTGAATTCTACTAAATAGTAAAATCCGGTTGACTTCTTTTGAATAGGATAGGCCAGCTTCTTGAGGCCCCAGTTCTCTTCATGAATGATCTCACCTTCATTATCGGTGATCACTTTCTTGAATTTTTGTACCGCTTCCTTCATCTGATTTTCAGACAAAACGGGAGTTGCAATGAAAACGGTTTCATACTGATTCAACATAGTTGTAATTCTTTTTTAATTTTGGTTATTTTGGCTCGCAAAGGTACTAGAAAAAACATTAAATAAAAATTTATTGAAATAAAAATATATCATTATAAAGTTCAGATCTGCTCTGTGTTACTATGGTACTATATGCCTGTTAATTTCATCTGATATTTACGCAGCGATATCTTTTTAGCTATCTTTGCATATCATCATGACCCGGCAAAGAGAGTCAACACCTTATGGAAAACTTCATTGTTTCAGCACGAAAATACAGGCCTGCCACGTTCGACATGGTCGTAGGGCAGGATTCAATAACCAATACACTGAAAAGTGCTATAAAAAATAATCATCTGACCCAGGCTTATCTTTTTTGCGGACCAAGAGGTGTTGGAAAAACTACCTGTGCCAGAATATTTGCAAAGACCATTAATTGCAGTAATCTTGGTGAAAATGCTGAAGCTTGCGATAAATGCGAATCCTGTATTTCATTCAATTCACTTAGATCGTTCAATATTCATGAACTCGACGCTGCGTCTAATAATAAGGTGGATGATATCAGGAGCCTTACCGACCAGGTAAGAATACCACCGCAGATTGGGAAATACAGCGTATATATAATTGATGAGGTTCACATGCTTTCCCAATCAGCTTTCAATGCATTTCTCAAAACTCTTGAAGAACCTCCATCCCATGCTATCTTTGTCCTGGCGACAACAGAAAAACATAAGATTATCCCCACTATTTTATCTCGTTGCCAGATTTTCGATTTTAACCGGATAAGAATCGAGGATATTGTGGGCAGACTTATGTATGTTGCAAAAAATGAAGAAATTACAGCTGAGGAGGAGGCTCTGCATGTAATTGCCCAGAAGGCTGACGGAGCCCTTAGGGATGCTCTCTCAATCTTTGACCAGATCGTAAGCCTTAGCGGGAAAAAAATTACCTACAAGGATGTAATCGAAAATCTAAATGTTCTCGATTATGAGTATTATTTTAAAATTGTGGATAGCGCCCTTTGTGGTGACATATCTTGCGCTTTGTTGACTTTTAACGAAATCCTGGAAAAGGGATTTGACGGGCATAATTTTATTTCAGGTCTGAACAGCCATCTCCGCGATCTTCTGGTAAGTAAAGATGAAGCTACTTTAAGGCTCCTTGAAGCCACTCCGGCTATCAGACAAAGATACCTGCAGCAGACAAAATCCTGTCCTGAAGATTTTTTATTCAAGGCTCTGGAGGCAGGAAGCAATGCAGATATTTCATATAAAACCAGCAAAAATCCCCGCCTGCATGTCGAATTGTTCCTGATCCGGTTATGCGGACTTATTAGTGGAATGACTAATACAGAAGAAAAAAAAAAGCTTGATGCCAAACCCGTAGATAAAAAGGAAGAAGAATTTCCACTTCCCTCAAAATCTGAGATTATCAGAGATGATGAAAATAAATCTCATTTAATTACTGGTAAGCATGATATTAAAACCTCAGGCAAACATAACCCTGTAATTGAGAAACCGGCAAAATCATTTTCAATCAAAGACATAATTTCAGAAGAAAAACATCAACAACCTGAAGTATCTGTCCTCCACGAGGATAGAACAACTCCCAACCTTGGTTCCACAGCTCCGGCCGAGGAATTCAATGTAACTGCCTTTGAAAAATCATGGATCGAATTTATCGACCAGCTTAAGGGTGAAGGTACCAGAATCACCAGCATGTTTAAATCGATAAAAACAGAATTTGACAACGATCATATAATAAGAATTCATCTTGACAATGCTGCCCAGAAGGATCTGTTTGTGCTGACTTACAAACAGAAGCTTCTTTGCTTTCTGCAAAGTAAATTTGCAGTTAATGATATTGATATTGAGTCTGTTGTTGATATCTCTGAATCGAACGAGATATTGTATTCTGATGAACAGAAATATAATTACCTCGTTTCAAAATACCCTGAACTGAAAGATTTTAAGAGAACATTTAATCTAGACTTAACTTAACCTTTATTCTTCTGTTCTTTTGTCCGGCTCATATATAATCGATCTTGAGAAAAAAGTATTTAACTGTTATAAGCTTGGTAAACAAGAAATTAAATATTGAAAATCCTGACAAACTCAATGTTCCTGAAAATGATTTTAAGAATCGTCTTCAACAGGCTAATCAGCTTGAAACAATTGGACTTTTAACAAATGGTATTGTACACGATTTCAATAATATAATTGCAACTATCTCAGGATATGCAGAATTGATGCATGATGAACTTCCGGCAGGTTCACCATTGTCAGAAAAAACTGAAAAGATCCTTGCAGCTTCCAGGCGGGCCAGGCTAATGGCGGAACAAATTATGAATATCAGCAATTCTGAAAACCTGAAAAAGTCAGTTGTAAATGTTAATTCAATCCTTCGTGAGACGTTAGATCTCGTAAGATCTTCAGCAGTTCCCGGAGTTAAGATAAGTTTGGAAACTGCTGATAATGAATTAAAAGTAATGGCCGATCCTACCCAATTGCTGAGAGTATTCCTGAATCTGGCAACAAACGCGCTGCAACAGTTGAAGAATATGGGTGGAACGCTGGAAATTAAAACAATGACTATCTCAGGGGAAATGGCTAAATCTATACATCATAAGGATTTCCTTGTCGGAGAGTACATTCTTATTACCTTCAGGGATAATGGTCCGGGGATAGATAAAGTCCATTTAAAGAGGATATTTGAACCATTTTATTCTGCGGGCAAAAAATCAAAGGGTTCCGGACTGGGCCTTTCAATCGTCCTTGGAATATTAAAAGAAATGAACGGAGACATACTTGTTTCAACCCGGAAAAAGAAAGGTACTGTCTTTAGCATTTATATCCCGGCATGGAGTAATTAAACCAGATAAATAATAAAAAAGAAAGATAAGTTTCATAAATTAGGCGGTGGATTTTTTTGCAAACCTGTATTTTTGAAATAAGACAGAAAGCCATTATAAAATTCTATTTCCTGCATAGGAATAGGAGCGATCCAAATTGAAAAACAAAGATTAAAGAATGTCATTGATTCTTTTAATTGAAGATGATAAGGAGCTGAGATCTATGCTCAGAACTGCACTGGTAAGGAAGGATTTTAACGTCCTTGAAGCTGACAACGGGAAAGAAGCAATGATTCAGTTCAAACCCGGAATCACTGATCTTGTAATTACTGACCTTATTATGCCGGAAGAGGATGGACTGGAAGTAATAATGAAAATCAGGGAGAAAAAGCCGGGAATAAAAATAATTGCCATTTCAGGGGGCGGAAAGGCAGGTCCCGGAAGTTATCTGAATCTGGCAAAAGCCCTTGGCGCTGACGCTGTATTCTCCAAACCGTTTTCTGTTGGTGAACTGGTTTCGAAAATTGAAAGTCTGTTATTTATTGCTGAACAATGACAATAAAAAATCTGTTATAAGTAATTATTAATTAAAATCCAATACTATGTTAAAGAAGAAGGTTGAAGATATTTGCAACCGTCAGATTGAAAGGGAAGGTTACTCATCAAACCTTTATCTGGCAATGGCCTCCTGGGCTGAAACAAACGGTTTAAGCGGGGTTGCATCGTGGCTATACGCGCAGGCAGGTGAAGAGAGAATCCATTTTTTAAAGTTCATAAAATACGTGAATGAACGTGGTGGCAAAGCTGTTATTCCGGCATTAAAACAACCTGGACCTGAATACAAAGGGGTAGAGGAGTTGTTCAAAGAGGTACTTAATCATGAAGAATTCATTACTTCGAGTATTAACGAAATTGTCGGATTAACTCTTGAAGAAAAAGATTTTAATACCCATAGTTTTTTGCAATGGTTTGTTACAGAGCAAGTTGAAGAAGAAGCTTCAGTAAAGTCAATACTCGACAAACTACGCCTGATCGGGAAAAATAATATGTATCAATTCGACAGGGATATAATGGGCTTAAGAACCCCGGCTTCCGGTACATCAGCAACTACATGAGAAAACTTTTTTTGTTTGCCGGCCTTTTTCTAACTGTTTCACTTGGATCTGCCTTTACGCAGACATTGATTCCAAATAAATCAGTCACAGGTGTATGCTACGCCGGAAATAAAGTTAATAAAATTTATATTCCTCCTCCCAAAGAATTCTTTGTTAATTCCGGCTCCAAGGGAGGAGGAACTATTAATGTGATTTATTCGGGTTTTACTGCAGATGCGAAAAATGCAATGGAGTTCGCTGTAAGTATACTTAAGACTGTACTCCCGCCTGATCTTAAAATGACAATTAAAGCATCATGGACAAGAATATCCTCCAGTGGTGTTCTGGGAAATTCTGCTATTACAGGTTATGCTGCAGGCTGGGGTATAGATGCCCTTGAACCCGATGCATACTACCCCGTTTCTGTTGCTGAAAAAATAGCAGGTAAAAGCCTTAATGAAGATCATGAAGCCGACGTTGAACTTGTTCTTAACAGTTCGATAAGCTGGTATTTTGGTACAGACGGAAATACCCCTTCAACGAAGTATGACCTGGTTACTGTAATTATCCATGAGTTGTGTCATGGACTTGGCTTTTTTGACAGTATGGACGCAACAGATACTTCCGGCTCATATGGATTAGGGTCCGTCCCTATTGTATATGATCTTTTTGTGGAGAACTTAAATGGTGACCGGTTAACTGATACATTGAAATTTCTGCAAAACTCTCCAGGCCTGTACAATCAACTGATCGGAGGACAACTTTATTTTAAGGGTCCTCTGACAACAAGGTCCCTGTCCGGCTCAAGGGCGAGACTTTATGCCCCGGCTGCATGGGATCCTGGTTCAAGCGTATCACACCTTGATGAAACAAGAACGCTTCCGGTTAATGGATTGATGACCCCTTTCATCGATCGGGGTGAAGCAATACATGATCCCGGAAAACTAATCTTATCAATGCTTGGCGATATCGGCTGGATTAATACCAGAATATTGCCTCAGAAAAATAAGGATTCGGAGGAGCATCTCACTGAGCTTTTATTCAATGCTACAATTAAATCGGATACTTTGTATAATGAAAATAATGTGGGTCTGGTCTATTCGTTTGATAATTTTGTTACAAGCGATACTCTTAAAATGATCCCATCAACCACTGCTGACAATTTCTACAGAACAATTAACATTCCTTCATATAACATAAGGTTGGATTATTATTTCTACGCTGAGGACGATTTCTCCAGATTTTTCAGATCGCCTTCACTGGCTCAGAAAAGACCCTATAGCATTTATATAGGAACGGATACGGTTAAACCGGTGATCACCCATACCAGGACGGACTATTTCTTTCAGATGATCGATACAATTAGTTTCTCAGCTGCTGTTACCGATAATCTTGGAATCGATACCGTTTATGTTGAATACAAAGTAAATAATGGAACAGTTAAACATTTCGGCTTATCGGAGCTGACAAATGATAATTTCAGTCACAAACTTGATGTAAAACCTGAATTATTGAAAGGAGGTGACTCATTAAAGTACCGCATTATAGCAATTGACAAGGCTTCAGGACATAACCGGAGAATCCTGCCTGGCAGCGGTTACTATTCAATAAAAATTGAGGCTCTTGGGTCAGCGCTCACAAGCTATTCCACAGATTTCTCAAATGTTCAGGGAGATTTTTTCAATTCAGGTTTTGAAATTGCCAGACCGGAGAACTTTAATAGTTTTGGCCTCCATTCGGAACATCCCTATAAAAGCCCCGACGCAGATTATGCAAGCCTTGAATTCAGCTCGGTGCTCAGACATCCTGTTATCATCGACGCTTCAGGAATGTTAATTTCCTTCAATGAACTTGTGCTTGTGGAACCCGGGGCTGAAGGTTCAATTTATGGATTTTCCGATTTCTATGATTACGTTGTTATTGAAGGTTCTAAAGATTTTGGCAAGAAGTGGTTCACACTTGCCGATGGTTATGACAGTAGAATTATTTCAACATGGGAGACAGCATATAACAGCTTGATGGATGGCCAGAATTCAGAATTTGCCGGTGACGAATCAATGATGGTTACACATACAATTTATCCTAAAATAAGTGATAAAGTCTCTAATGGCGACTCCGTTCTTATCAGGTTCCGACTCTATTCCGATCCATATGCCCATGGATGGGGCTGGGTGATAGATGATCTTTTAATTAATCCTCTTGTTGATCAGGTTGAAGAACCTGGCTTTAATGGTTTTGTGGTTTATCCAAATCCCGGAAAAGGATTGATTACAATAAAAACAGGCGATACATCCGGTGATAATTCCTGCCGGATAAGCATTTTTAATATTTCCGGACAGTGCATCGTCAGGAACAGATTATACTCCGATAACGAAATATTACTGGATATTACAGATTTCCGGGCCGGATTATATCTTATTGTAATTAGCGGTAAAGCCGGTTCGGAAACTATCAAATACACTCTTATTAAGTGAATTTCTGACATCTCAGGAAAAAAGAATCAAACCTTTCATCTTCGGCTGATTTTTAAAATCCTTAATATCATATTGTTAGCCTGAAATTAAAATAGGCAAAGTTTTAGACTTTCGAATTTCAAAAAAAGCTAATTTTGCGGGATATTTTTTAAACGTGTAATACAGTTAAAAATGAGCATAATAAATAAGGTGCTTGGTCTGTTTCTGGGGAACAAGTATGAGCGGGATTTGAAAGAGATTTCCCCTTATGTCGGGCAGATCAATACTGAATTTGATAAACTGGCAAATATTTCCAATGATCAGCTCAGGGATCAGACTGCGACTCTCAGGAATGAGATCGGGAACGAAATTGAACCTGATGAGAATGAAATAAAGATACTTAAAAATAAAGCTGAAGCAGAGGAAGATGTCTACCTGAAAGAGGAGTTTTACAACCAGATAGATAAGATTGAAAAGGTAATAAATGAAAAGCTTGAGAAAAAGCTTGATCAACTGATTCCACGTGCATTTGCAATTGTAAAGGAAACTGCAAAACGATTCAAGGAAAACGGTGTTCTTGAAGTTACGGCAATGCAGTATGACAGGGATCTCGCTGCTACAAGAGAAAGCATCACAATAAAGGGTGACAAAGCTTTCTGGAATAACAGGTGGATTGCAGGGGGAAATGAAATTGTCTGGGATATGGTTCATTATGATGTCCAGCTTATTGGAGGAGTGGCATTGCATCAGGGAAAAATTGCTGAAATGGCCACTGGTGAAGGTAAAACAGTTGTTGCCACTCTGCCTGTTTTTCTGAACGCTCTGGCCGGAAGAGGAGTCCATATAGTTACAGTAAATGATTATCTATCAAAACGCGACTCGGAATGGATGGGGCCCATTTATGAATTCCATGGACTGACAGTCGATTGTATCGATAAGCATCAACCGAATTCAGCCGACAGAAGGAAAGCCTATAACGCCGACATTACTTTTGGAACAAATAATGAATTCGGGTTTGACTACCTGAGGGACAATATGGCCATTAATCCCGAAGACCTGGTCCAGCGAAGGCATCACTATGCTATTGTTGACGAGGTCGACTCCGTCCTGATAGATGATGCACGTACTCCGCTGATCATTTCAGGGCCGACAGCAAAGAGCGATACACAGCAGTTTGATGAACTGAAACCAAAAGTAGACAAGCTTGTCACTGCACAGAAAAAGCTTGTAACACAAATACTGGCCGATTCAAAAAAACTGATTGCCGAGAATAAGGCCGAAGAGGGCGGCAAACTGCTTTTAAGAGCATATAAGGGTTTACCAAAAAACAATGCTCTAATCAAATATCTGAGTGAAGAAGGGAACAGAACGTTGCTGCAGAAAACCGAAAATTTCTATATGCAGAATAACAGCAAGGATATGCCCAAAATTACTGAAGAACTCTATTTTGTAATCGATGAAAAAGCAAATTCCATAGAGCTCACCGAAAAGGGACTGGATCTTATTTCTACATCTGTTGAGGACGCCAGCTTCTTTGTTCTGCCCGACGTGGGATCCAAAATTGCTGATCTTGAAAAGACTGATCTGAACGAACGCGATAAGATCAAAAAGAAGGATGAAATGCTTCAGGATTATTCTGTGAAGTCAGAACGTGTTCATACAATGACGCAACTTCTGAAGGCATGGACCCTTTTTGACAAAGATGTCGAATATGTTATTATCGATAATAAGATAAAGATTGTTGATGAACAGACAGGCAGGATTCTTGAAGGGCGGCGCTATTCTGACGGACTGCATCAGGCTATTGAAGCAAAGGAGAATGTCAAGGTGGAAGATGCGACCCAGACCTATGCAACAATTACCCTTCAGAATTACTTCAGGATGTATCATAAACTGGCAGGTATGACAGGTACCGCTGAAACAGAAGCAGGTGAATTCTGGAATATTTATAAACTCGATGTCGTGGTTATTCCGACTAACCGTAAAATAGTCAGAAACGACCGCGAAGACCTGGTCTATAAAACCAAAAGAGAGAAATACAATGCCGTCATTGAAGAAATAGTTCAGCTTAACAAGCAGGGTCGTCCGGTTCTCGTTGGCACAACATCAGTTGAGATATCCGAATTACTGAGCAGGATGCTGAAAATGAAAGGCCTTAAGCATAATGTTCTGAATGCCAAACTGCATCAGAGAGAAGCTGATATTGTGGCAGAGGCCGGAAAAACAGGAACAGTCACAATAGCTACTAACATGGCCGGTAGGGGAACTGATATAAAACTCACATCTGAAGTCCGTGATGCCGGAGGACTGGCTATTATTGGAACAGAACGCCATGAATCCAGAAGGGTCGACCGTCAGCTCAGGGGACGTTCCGGCCGGCAGGGAGACCCGGGATCTTCACAGTTTTTTGTCTCACTCGAAGATGAACTGATGCGATTATTTGGCTCAGAAAGAATTTCCGGAATTATGGATAAACTGGGATTAAAAGATGGTGAAATGATCCAGCATCCAATGATTACAAAATCAATTGAAAGAGCTCAGAAAAAAGTTGAAGAGAATAACTTTGCGATCAGAAAAAGATTATTAGAATATGATAACACAATGAACTCTCAGCGCGAAGTTATTTACAAGCGTAGAAGAAACGCGCTGTTTGGCGAACGTTTAGAGCTTGATATACTCACGATGTTGTATGACACGTGCGATGATATTATTGCAAATGCTAAAGCCGGTGAAGGTGTTGAAAACTTTAAGATCAATGTATTGAGTCTTCTTGGTTTTGATTTTAGCATCACACCAGAAGATTTCACAAAG
>CAYPKL010000062.1:0-3248 GCA_964411285.1 uncultured Rikenellaceae bacterium | reverse complement strand
AAAGACCATTTTTGCTTTTATCAGAAAGACTTACTTTTGCTGATACCAACCAGGCCAGAATGCCAAATGTATCATAAATCAGTCTCCTCAGACGAATTTTTTCTTCCTCATCAGGATTATACCCGCATCTCAGCAGCGCTTTTAAAGCAATCTCCTTAATCTGCCTTGAATTTGTTGACAGCCTCTCAATCAGAAAAGACATGTTATCTTTTGGACAAACCAGGGAATAAAGCTTAAGAATCGCCTTGCTGACATCTGTATTTCCGGATGAGGTCAGATAACATCTGTTTATATCTTTTACTGCTTCCCCGCCAAAACCCTTTAGAACAGAAAATGCATCAGCTTCAAGGTCTGGAATATTCAGGCACTCACATACCTCCTGGATCATGTCGGTGATTTTGAATTTTCCTATTAAACAGAGAGCCAGCTGCTTAAGTTCCGGAGATTTGTCCCTGAGCAGTCTCAGTATCTCAGTTGTCTGCGGGTATCTTGCGCCTGACAGGATCTTTCTTGCATTCTCAGCCCTTGAATCTTCATTGTTTACAGATGCAGGTTGAATCAAATTATTGCGATGGCCGGCTTTCTCTTCAATAATCTCCGTCAGCTCTGACGCTTTCTGCTGTAAACTTTCCCCCAACCTTCTGTCTGCGGCAGTTCTTTTCAATACAGGTAAAAAGTTTACATCGTGAGTCCTGCCAGAATAATGAAGGATTTCCTCATAGAACCATCTATTGTCAGTCTTTTCCATGACCAACAAACTGCCTGTAATAAGATCATAAAAATTTGATCTGAACAGCAGTTGTCCTGAAAATCTGTTTTTCAGGCTTGTCAAATCATTTGATTCAGTATTTAAATCCGATTTCTCAATAGGCAATAAAATGGGCTTGTTTCCCATAAAACTGACAGAATTAATTTAACATCCTAAATTAAGAAATTAATATCAATATTTACTACCCTATCCAATCTCTGACTATTGAAAATAATAAAGAGTTATCTGTATCAGATCCATCAATAATTATAGCAGCCCGTGAATAATATGGTTCACGCTCGTCAAGTTTTTTAACAATAAAGCTTTTGAGCTTTTTTCTACTTATATTTTTAATTAACGGCCGGTCGGATGTTGAATCTGTAAGCCTCTTTTCCAGCTGTTCCGGAGTCAGCCTGAGATATACAGTGAGCCCCGAATCAAGCATAAAATCCATATTATCGCCGAAGCATGGCGTGCCACCGCCTGTCGAAATAACCGTGTCTATTTCATCTTTAAGATCATGCAGAATTAAGGCTTCAGTCTCCCGGAACCACAATTCTCCTTTCTCAGAAAATATTTCAGGAATTTTCATCCCGGTCAGGATTTCGATTTTTTCATCCAGATCAACAAATGACCAGCCAAAATGTGATGCGAGCTTTTTACCTGCGGTTGATTTGCCGCTTCC
Source organism: uncultured Rikenellaceae bacterium (assembly GCA_964411285.1). Classification (GTDB taxonomy): domain Bacteria; phylum Bacteroidota; class Bacteroidia; order Bacteroidales; family VadinHA17; genus LD21. The sequence continues at coordinate 1,815 of CAYPKL010000062.1, read as the reverse complement.
CATAAATCCAATCAGAAATATTTTTCTGCCGGAATGCATTATAATTCAAGCTTCATTTGGGCCGGATCGATGTTGGATATACGGTGGGGCTCTTCAATTTCTTTTTCCTCCTGGAATACTGCAACCTCTTTTTTTACAACCGGTTCAATTTCCTGGATATTTTCCACCACAAAACTTGTGAGCCGTTTTCCCTTGGCTTTATAGCTCTTAACGCCAATGAATTCAGCCACTTCTATGATCTCATTGCCCCGGGTTTTATGTTGTCCGCCGAAATGGATTTCAAACCGGGGATATTCGACTTCGGTAATGCTTATTAGTTTAGATTCCGGATCTTCATTTATAAAACACTGTGGCTTTTCGGATTCCTCAAGTGTAAATCGTTTAACATAGTAGTACTTCTGCTCCGGATCCCAGTAAACTACAGAGTAAACCTTACCGGGATGATATTTTTCAATGATAAGAATGTTTTCCTCAAAATGACCTGAAAGATCAAATCCGGTCATTCTGAAATAGCCGTTTTTTGTAATCACCATGATTTTATCGTCACCCACAAATTCGCCAAGAAATGTTCCCCTGCTGTCGACATTTAACCTGAATACAGCATCATCAAACCATATTTTCCTCCCTCCGAGAGTAGATAAACCTTTTTCTTTCAGGGCGATCTTATGTACAGCGTTTTTAGTAAGAATATTCCCTAACGATGATTTACCCTTTATGGTCAACTGGCCAAAATCAAAATCAAAAACAAGCTTTTTCAGCCTCGCCTTGGGTTTATGCTGAATCCTGATCACTTCAGCCTCACCATTTGGATTAGCGCTGAAGTAGACAATTTTCGACCCTGGTGCCCCTCTTGTCAGATTGTACTCTTTGTCGCGTGTCAGTCCGGTAATAGAGCATCTCTTCACATAAAGTGCTCCATTTTTCCCATCCTGGTAAACAATATTGTAAATTGTCCTTTCATCATTTTTCAGGAATACCTGAGCATATAATATATCATTCCCGACAAACACCTTGTCGGCAACTTTTGTGATAATGTAGCCGCCATCCCTTCTGATTACGATTATATCATCAATATCTGAACAATCGCAGATAAATTCATCCTTTTTCAGTCCGGTCCCGATAAACCCTTCTTTGTAATTAGCATAAAGCCTTGCGTTATTGGCGACTACTTTTGCAGCCTGTATTGTATCAAAGCTCCGGATCTCTGTCTTCCGTTCCCTGCCTTTCCCGTATTTCTTTTTTATCTGTCTGAAATAATTAATGGCATATGCAATTATATTGCTCAGGTGGTTTTTTACTTCATCAATGTTTGTTTCAATACCCTTAATATGTTCATCCGCTTTTTTTGAATCAAATTTGGATATCCTCTTGATTTTAATTTCAGTAAGCTGGATGATATCATCTCTGGTCACCTCTCTTAAAAGATTCTTTTTAAATGGACTGAGTCCATCGTCAATGGCTTTAATGACGGATTCCCATGTTTCACATTCCTCAATATCCCTGTAGATTTTTTCCTCTATGAAGATTTTTTCCAGCGATGACATGTGCCAATCTTCCTGGAGTTCCTTCAACTGTATTTCCAGTTCAGTTTTGAGAAGGTTAACAGTGTTTTGGGTTGAATACCTCAATATGTCGCTTACGCCTGTAAATGATGGCTTGCTCCCGGTTATAACGCAGGTATTTGGAGATATTGAATATTCACAATCGGTCAAAGCATAGAGGGCATCAATTGTTTTATCAGGTGAGACTCCGGGTATAAGATAAATGACGATTTCTACATTTGCAGATGTATTGTCATCAATTTTCCTGATCTTG
>CAYPKL010000061.1:0-9093 GCA_964411285.1 uncultured Rikenellaceae bacterium | reverse complement strand
CCATCCTACTCCGGTTTATCATGTAATAACCGAACCAGACCATGAAGATAAAATGAATCATCACAATACCCCAGCCCAGCGGATTCATAAGCCCCTTTATTTGGGTAATCAGAAGGATAATCGTGCTCAGTAACAAGTATGTAAAAGCACAATATACTACAGCTCTTCTGAACTCTGTGCTCGCCGATTTGCGAACGAAAAATAATAAAACAGGGATACTGGTTATCAGCGAACCAAACAATCTTGCAAAGGTTGTTGAGGTCTCATCAAGGGTCACGCCCATAGGACCCATCATAAAACCCGGGCTTAAGAGAAAGCCAATGCCAAATATTACTTCAGCAATCAGATAAACGAGAAAAAGTGTATTCATAATTTTACCTCCACTTTGGTTTGTTGAATATCAAATTTCTGAAATAATCCGACCAATTTCAATTAAACTTTAAACAACCGCAGAACTATACGAAGCAATCATAAACAGGAATAATGTTATTGCCGATGTTTTCCTTTTTGTTCCTAAATCCCTTTTCTGTCTTATAGATTTATTAAATACCACTTATATACTGAAGAGAAAAACTAATCATGTGCGCCATTTTCCAGTCGTGGTCCATAATGTGGTAGTTCCTGGCCCGATTCAAAAGCGCCGCAATCGGGAGCTTTGCCTTTATAATCATCATTAACATTAGGAATTCTAACCCCGACGTCCACAACTTTTGAATTTGGTTTTGGTCTGAGGTCAGGGACCTCTTTTTCAGGAAATGGTGGATATGGAAATTTAACATCATTAAAAACATCCTCAATTGTAATTCTTTCAATTCCATGCTTCTCAACTTCAGAAAAAGCTTTGTTCCCAATAGTAGCTGCGTATCCGGTTCCATATACACCAACTGCATCGTAATCAAGATCACTGTGTTTTCCAGGTTCTAAAAGATAAGCTGCAGAAGGTGGACCGGCTCCATAACCAGCATAATTAACGTTACCGTTTGGACCACCAATAGCAAGATTATTCCTGAAACAGGCAAAATCCATGGGTTCGTTGCCGTTCAATCCGGCTCCGACTTTTATAACTGTATTATGCAATATTACATCACCCCTGCTAAAGTTTTTTAGTTTAAAGGCGGCATGTATTACATTATACATTACATTCCGGATAAAATAATTCGGGCCGCCTAATCCTGGCTGTGAACTCAAACCAACACAGCAATTCGTAATCCGGTTACGCATTATCCGGCAGTTTGAGAATGAGAAGTCGGCTTCAATTGCATCGTCATCACCCTGATAAATATCGTTATTGTAAATGTCAATGCCTGTTTGAGTCGCACAACGGATCCCTTCCATAGTCGATATACAATCCCAGAAACCTGATACTAAATTGTAGCAAATTACATTACCCGAGCCCGTAATTTGAATTCCTTCACCTAAGTTTTTAGCATATTTACCCATTGCTTTGTTTTTCCATTCGCAAGTTCCGGTAAGCACATTATCACTAAAGTAACAGTTGGTTGCGCCTGGCTTGTCCGCGACTATACCAAAGACTGAATTAATCGTACACCCCCTGACTACACAATTTCGTGCACCATCCATTCGAATTCCGGCGCCAAAATCTTCAATGTAAGTAACTTCAGTGTTTACTATTTTTAGTCCTTCTATATAGACCCATTCTTTGTTTATAAGGTCAATGAATTGATAAGTAGCAGTGCCTTTAGAACATTGGTAAACCACCGGATGATCTTTTGTGCCCGATTTTGTAAACAATGTATCATGCACTCCCGGTTGTAACTCAATTATTACTGCACTTTCATTTACAACAGGTACCGGGCGTGTGGCCACTTCCACTATTTTCTCAGCAGACCCTCCATCAGGATCATTCAGGGTGAGTTTTATTTCATACAAGGTATTTGGGTTAAGGTCAAAAATGCTACCCGAATGTTTATTGCCCCATTTAAAGCCATAAATTTTTCCTGCCGGAACTCTTCGCAAGGGCATCCCCTGTTTCCAGTCTGATGTTTCTTTTTCCCGAAATTGGACGGTCACGGTTCCGTTTAAATTATCGTCGCCCCGGATGTTCCATTCCACACCAAGATTAATTATTGTCGGATAGGGTGTTGTAACTTCTCCGGGAATTGTAAAATCCTGGGCAACTGAAGATTTGAATACAATAAGGAGAAGAAGTGAGAATAAACTTTTGGGAAGAAGTTTTGTATAATTTCTGTTTTTCATTTTGACGCTGTTTTAAATTACTTCAAAAAGAACTATCTGAAAAGGCAAATTTTATTCTTCCCTTATGCCGGTAACTTTTGGAAATTCCGGTCACACTGAGCACCTCATTCCGGATCAGCTGTGCAAGAGATTCCGAAAGTAACTGAGCACCATAAACCGGAACATAAACAATAAATTTTCAATTCAAAACTGTGTAAAATTTTTTTCTCTCTGAAATGCCAACTCTGAACCGAAACAGTGTGCTCACCTGCGCCGGTTTTTGTTATCAATGATACAGGTAGATTATCCCGTATTTATCCACAGTTCCTTCAGGAACCGTGATCCTGTAGCATCCCCTGGATACTTTTTCAACCCCTACTGATTTATGTCCCGGATTGTCGGGAGTCGAATAATAAGAATCGCTCACCGACGGAATGGAAATATCAAATATCATATCTCCCTTTATTTTCGCCCATTGAGGATCTGAATCAGGGAGTTTATCCCCGTCTTTTATTTTAACTCCGGTAGCGTTAAGGATATGAACCAGCTTTTTTTTCTTTTCATGGTCATAGTCATTATAAACTGATACAAGAACCTTTGAAGGCATGGATACAGATTTGAATGAGAGACCTGACTTAAATATCCGGCGGAATATTTTTTCATTCATTGACGTTTTTTCCGGATCAGGTGTAAACCTGTAAATGTCTCCGAGGGTGAAAGAACTGCAATACTCATTCAGTCCATACCTTTCCGGGGAATATAAGATCCTTCCTTTGCCATAAAATGCTTCTGAGAGTGATGTATCGGGGCTGGTTTTAATTTGTTCCACAGAAATAATGTCTTCAAAAATCCATTTCCTTCTTGGTTCACCAAAAGAGCTGAACCGGCATGCATCTCCTGTAAGAAAAAGGATTCCTCCGTTTTTGACATAGTTTCTTAGCTTTTCAGCCTGTTCATCTGAAATGCATTCCAATCCGGGGGCAAGAAGTGTTGGGAAACGTGAGAGATCCTGATTCAAAAGGGCATCATCAAGAATAAAAGTATGCTGAATCTGCTTTGATGAAAGGAACTGACTGGTTCCCAGGAGTTCTTCCGAATAGGAGTCCTTATTTTTTACCGACCAGTCCCTCGTTTTGCGTGAAAAGATCAGAGCAGCATCAACAGCGGGGATTGCTGAAAGGTTGTTCATGTTTTCTTTCCATCCTGTATAATTATCCATGATCCTGAATTCGTTTTCGCCTCCGAGCGACCATGTTACCTGAGCAAGCATAGTGTTCATGGCCCATCCTATCAAAGCCGAACTTACCTTTCCGGCAGGGTAAACAAGTCCGAAAACAGGAGAACCATAAGTTTCCCGGAGACTGTTATACATTTGCCGGCTTGAGAAATTATATCTGTAATCATCCCACACATCACGACTCATTATCTCTGTGCCGAGAAAATCCATTGAACGGGCACTCAAGACAAGATCACCGCCATGTCCATACGATGCATAATCCGTCATGAAACCGCCTTCGGAGTAGTACTGAATATTACAGAAATCAGGATTCATTTCCCTTGTAGTCTTACTCAGGTCTATTCTCCACTTTGCTATCGTATTTTTACGCCATTCAATCCATGCTTTCCATATTCCGGAGCCCCTGTTCTGAAGTAAAGGGGAGGTTTCGTCATCAGGCAGGATCAGGCCTGTTGATTCTGTAAAATTCTTTCTGCAATAATCACAGTTGCAAAAATTGCTTCCGTGGAAAGTACATTCGTCAATCATTAAGCCGTCAATACCGGTATTCTTAATAAAATCAAAAATAAAAGGTAAGAAATAGTTATTATTGAAGAGAGGATTTACAGGACAGATACCCCATGTCGGCAGACCGTTGGTGATTGAATATTGAAGGTATCCGGGATGTGAGGCAAGGAACCTGAAACCCATATCCATATTCCACAGGATTGTGAGATCCTGATGATCAAGGAATTTCATACCCGTTTTATGTCCTTCTTCCACAATTTTCCTGATGTTTTCTTCCACCCTTTTCAGGTGAACCGGAAATGTGTGACGCGAAAGGAATCCGTTAAGGATCACAGCTTCTACTCCTCCTTTCCTGATCTGCTCAAGTCTTTTCTTTATTTTTTCCTCTGTATTGAATTCATTGAAAGACCCATAGTTGTCGGGACCAAGAGTTCCAAGCGGGCTTGTATATCGCCAGAGAAGGCCTTCACTTTTCTGATCGGGGAGAGCAGTTTCCAGTTCAGGGAAAGGTGGAATAACGGCTATATCGTCTATCTTACCTGCGAGTCTGGAAAAGGTGACGGACTTGCCTAATACAGGCGGATCGTTAAAATAATTGGAAAACATTATGTCGGGGCAGAAGCCATCATTTTTTATCCAGAAACCCCGCCTGAAAACGAAATCCTCATCTCTGTGAAGGAACAACTGGAAGCCAATGACGCTGACAGCCCAGTCGCCGCTGAATCCAATATCAGCTTTCCCTCCTTCAATCCACCGGACACATGTAAGAGTGGCTGCATTTCCTCTTTCAACCTTAATGTCATTGAAAATGATCTCCTTGTTCAGGGTCACCCTGAAGGGTCCCATATTTCTTTCGATAGCAGATGACCGGAGGGTGATAAGGTATAAGCCCGGACGAAGATTGTCGGTTGTAAATATATTTTTCACTGAAGAGCTGACCGCTGAATGAAGAGCTCCGTTAATCCCGTCTCCGTTCTCATCAAGGCTATTTGTATTTTCCCATCCGAATCCTTTTGTCTTATCATACCTTCCTGTTCCTGCATAAGTAAATGCTGTTGAAGATTTCCTGCTGAAGCAAAAAAGCTTCTCAGCGGGAATCTCAGAAAAATAATGATAGTATGAGACAGCATGGTGTTCAGGATAATCGTTTTTACCGCCTTCAAATATTGCCAGCTTGCTGGTGAAGGCGCCGCCAAAATATGTCGGAGGAGTTCCGAATGAGAATTCAAGGAAATCTCCTTTTTTTTCAATTACCCATTGCGACTGGATAGTATTGAAGCCTGAAATATAATAAGTCGGGAGACCGTGGGGATTGAAGTCAAATGTTATTGTGCCGTCCGCTGTTGAAAATGAGATCCATCGTGCCGGAGCGCCCACAAGATCTCCGTCCGTGGTGGAGGCATCCAGTTTTCCTGATGACCATTTTGCAGCGTATGAACGTCCGGTAAAAGCATCCCATGTCGAATTGTTAAGGGTAGCCAGCGGCACCAGGATCTTATAGGATATCATTTTTGCGGGATATGTCTCCATCATAGCATCCATGTGGGCCTGGAAGCTTATCTCAATTCTTTTACCGTCATCTGATATGGCGGTTTCCCTGCGGTAGGGCAAAGGTGACTTGCTGCTCCAGCAGTTTGAATATTTCCATTCGCCTGATTGTGAAATATCAGATACCTCTGCTGAAGAACATGCTTTCCCGTCTTTTATCCATGAAGAGGAATCGCCTGTAATGAGCTTTTTATCCTTCCAGGTCACTTCAAGTTCTTTTAACGGAGATATCTTAAATACAGATTTGCCGGAATTAATACCATTAATCTCAGAAGAAAACAATACTGCGGCCGCAATAAAAAGCAGTCCCGGGAGGTTGGTCTTTTTCATGATGATATTTTATTTCTCCTAAAGTTATTTAAAAACAGGGCAGAAATAATCAAAGCTGTTGTTCCCTTTTAGTGTTTCTGTCTGATTTTACATGTAATTGGAAATACTTGTCCTTTATTAATGAAATCTGATCCCGTAATGGATATTACGGTCACAATAATGATTCAATCAAACCAATATATCAGGCCCTGCAGGGTCGGCCGGAAATGCTTTGGTAAATGGAGGCACCGGAACAGATCTTGATTCTGTCCGATATTTAAGACTTTTTATCATCCATACATCCTCTTTGCTTTTCCTTGTCACTGATAATTCACATACCCCGTTTTCACGCCATTTATTTATACCCCCGCCATGCAAACGGGCCATGCTGATAAGCACACTGTCGGAAACCATAGGGGTTCCTGCCTGCATTGAATACGGGAAACCGGCTTTTGCAGACAAACAATCCTTTGATATGGCAATTGAGTCTCCTTCTATATTGTCAGGAGTTAAATCCATCTTCTTTCCTGTAAGACCATTCCTGAATCGGATGTTATACAAACGGTTTACTCCCGTATCTCTTCCCCTGAATACTCCGCCATTATATTCAGATTCACCATCTGTTGCAAATAGTTCCGATATTTTATCATACTTACCATCATGAAGCAGCGATTCATAAGTATGATAAAGGCCTGCAATACTTTTTTCCGCCTCAAGGATTGCAATTCTTTCAGACAATTCCTCTACTCCTGATCCTGTGCCACTATCACTTCGCTCATCAGACTTTGCAACTGCCGGCACTGTTGATACAACTGCACCTGTTGTCATGACTGCTCCCATTTTCCGGATAAAGGAACGTCGTCCGGTGTTCTTCTCACAATTTAAACCTGACTGTTTTTTTGATGTATCCATAATTATACTCCCTCTTTTCTTGCTTTGGGGCCAAAATATTTCTTTAAGTCATAATACCCTATATGACGACCAATTGCTCCTACCAGGCTTAATTTGACGCCTTCCGCGCCACCCTGAAAACTAAATCCGCAGTCGCGCCTTATTTTTTCATTTATCATCACTATCATCTCAGCACCATTGCATGCCTCTTCACATTCCGCCAATATATTAACACCGTTACGAACCTTTACAAGCAGGCTCGGAGCGCACCACTGTGCACCCAATGACTGGTCTGCTGTGTATATTGTCCATGAATGAGAGTTGGGTGCTGTAAAAAGATGCATGGAGGTCATATTGTTGGAGTATGTCCATGACCAGGCATTACCTACAAGATCATCCGAAAGTTCATGACGAAGGTATTTTGGGGGATTAATCCCTTCCAGATCTGCCACGCCAAAGATTGCATAATAGGATACCTCGTTACCGTAATATTCTGTTCCCATTTGGGAATGGATGCAGGTTGTCAGTCCGTTGGATAGATCAAGGGCTATCTGTAAGCTTGTCCTTGGTTTACTGTCAACAAGAATGTGACTGAACCATGCAAGGTCGTGATCAGGTTCATAGGCCCTGTATTCAACCTCGTGCCAGGTGCTTTCCTTATCTTCCCTGTATTTGAGTTTGAATTTTCCCTCAACCTTATAATGTATAACCGGTCCTCCGCGATCGTATCGCAACGTAAATTCTTTCCCTGTCAATATGCCGCTGAATGGCATATTGTTTACTTCCATATCATTATGAGTAAAGTTTGTAGTACTTTTAAGTGCTGCCTCGTGAACCTCCTCATCAGCCACATAAATAAAATCCCTTGCAGGACGATATGCCATCCTCTGTCCCTTCACAGGAGGTCCGGAAGAACCTGCAGCCTGAGGAAACATCGGCTCATTACCCAGCTTTTCAAAGGGTCCGAGAGGTGTCAGTTCTCCGACAATCTTACCCTCACCCCTGAACATATAATATTCCAGTTCATCCTTTTCATTAAACCCAAGTCTTACACCAACCTGTGTCCGGGTGAACAGGTCAACCACATATGAAGTAAAGATGCCTGAAAATTCACACTCCGTCCTGTTGTAGATAAACATATTGTCATTTACAAGCACATAATCTGACGGGCTGCAATAGCCTAATTCATCCATGAGGCGTGTAAGTTCCACAAAGTTTGCTGATACCACAGAGGAATAAAGTTCCAGGGTTTCTATACCTGTATCCTGCAACCAGTACATACCCTTGCCTTCTATTCTGTTTGTCAGGTGATGCCGGGTTTCAGGTGCAGCCTGCCCGTTCTTTTCAACATAACCGTAATATATATGACGCTGTACTTCCCTGTCATCAATAACGATCTCATTCCCTTTCATTGTTACTTCTTTTCTGCCACTGGAAAACCATACTTCAATAATTGTCACAAGGTTTGTATCCTGGTCAATAAATACATTATATCCCCTTTGTTCCGATGGAATCATATGAGAAAAGAAAATCATGTTTTTAAGTGTAAGGGCGCCATAGCAACCTGTAAATGATTTACCCTCCACCTTAACAGAAAGGTTCTTTTTATCCCTGAAGGAATAATCAAAAACAGGACCCTCATCTGTTATAATTCTGATGGATTTCCCTGAAAGCTCACCGGTATACTCTGAGTTGCATACAGGACCTGATTCAGCAGTAGCCTTAAGCTTTTCTTCAATTTGGCTTTTGGTAAGTTTTGTGTATTTAAACCGGTGCATCGGGATGTTCATTGGATGGCTCATGTAACTTTCTCCTTTCTGATTTTATTCTGACATATTATTAAATCTTTTTCTATCCATGTGAAGTGCAAGACCTCTTAAAGCTCCACCTGACAGTTTATTTGTCTGAGAAACTGTTGGTTTTTCAAATTACCTTTAAAAATAAGCAAAATGGCAAGAAACCATATCGTTTCAAGGCATGAATTTGTCTGACAAACATCTGATCCATAAGCCGGTCACCTTGGTTCTTCGTCAAATTTGGGGATGTTTTACCTGCTTGAGACAAGGTCACTGGCTTATGCACAGATATTTTCAACCGGCGGAGTACGGTAAATTTAATCCGGTGTGAAGTGGTTTACGATATTGGCTATAACAGTCGTCCCTAATCAGAGTTATACCTTTATGAATTCAACTCTTCTGTTCTTAGCTTTGCCCTCGGCTGTGGTATTCGGGGCAATTGGTTCGGATTCACCCTTTCCGTCTGTATTTATCCGGGCTGCCTCACTTCCAAATGTATTTGTCAATTCATTCTTTACTGCCGCTGCCCTCCGTTTCGAAAGGTCGAGATTGAGGGCATCATTACCGTCGCTGTCAGTGTGACCTGTTATCCTGATCTTTACACCGGGA
>CAYPKL010000060.1:0-6191 GCA_964411285.1 uncultured Rikenellaceae bacterium | reverse complement strand
CAGCCCAAATTCGTTAAGAAGTGTTTCAAGCCGCTCAGCCTGTTCATACACCGGAAATCCCGACATTTCAAGAACTGCCTTAATATTATCCTCAACAGAAAGATTTCTGAACACCGATGCTTCCTGCGCAAGGTACCCAATGCCGCGCCGGGCTCTTTTATATACAGGAAGCTGGGTAATTTCTTCATTATCAAGAAATATTTTCCCCTCCTTGGGCCTGATAAGCCCTACTATCATATAAAAGGATGTTGTTTTACCGGCTCCGTTCGGACCCAGAAGACCAACAATCTCACCCTGCTCAACCTCAAAGGAAACATGATCGACAACAGTCCGGTTATGGTATTTCTTGACGAGATTTTCGGTGTATAATTTCATTCTGTGCCCTAACTTTTTGCCGTTGCAGAACCATCCTCATTCATGAATGCATCATGCTCTTTCTCCTTCCGTTTCATTACCCCGGCAGAAATAAAGATACTTACTTCATAAAGAATAAGAAGCGGTACTGCAACAAGTGTCTGGGAAAAGACATCAGGCGGTGTAATGATTGCAGCAAGAATAAAAATAACGACAATCGCATGTTTTCGGTATTTTCTCATGAAAGCGGGCGTGACGACCCCGATTTTGGTAAGGAAAAATGCGACTATCGGAAGCTCAAATACAACTCCTGTGGCGAGACAGATTGACGTAATAGTACCAATAAATGATCTTACATTTATCTGATTAACCACGGTGTCGCTTATCTGATAAGAGCTAAGGAAATGAATTGAAAGCGGAGTAAGAAGAAAATATCCAAACAATACCCCGGTGAAAAAAAGTAAGGATGATGCTAAAACAGCACCCTGGGCATGTTTTGCTTCGTTCGAATGGAGAGCCGGTTTGAAAAATAACCAGAATTCGCGTATTACAAATGGAAACGCAGCAACAAGGCCTGCGACAAGAGCTACCACAATGTGAGTAGTAATCTGACCTGCCATTTTGATGCTAATCAGGTTCAGAGGTTTTGTATTGATGCACAAAATATCGGGATTCTTAAAATGTAAATACCCGGTAAGATAGCGCCCAAACTCGCAAAACATCCTGTTGGAAATGAAATTCGGATCCTTGGGAGCCAGAATGATTTTATCAAAAAGTATATTTTTAAAGATAAATGCAACAATCATCATAACCACAATGGCAATCACAGACCTTATTATATGCCAGCGCAGTTCTTCGAGATGCTCAAGAAACGACATTTCACCCTCATTACCCCTGGCTTTTTTCCCATTACTTACCATCAGTGTAAAAGATTATTCGTGTTAAAATTCCAGTCAGCAAAGATGATAAATCTTATTATGCAAAACAATATCTAATTATTCCGTCTGACAAAAATCCAGATCTGCAGATTTTTCAAATTTTTTAAAAGAAATATTATCGTAATTAATTAATAAATTAATTAACTTTATTAAACTGTTAGGTACTGCAAGATTGCAGAAGATTTAAGTAATCCTTCAGATAAAAAAATGAATGTTGATTCGGCTATACATAATTATTTAAAAAAGTACTTTGGGTTCGATACATTCAAAGGTAATCAGGAAGATATTATAAAGAATGTAATCGAAGGACGTGATACTTTTGTGCTCATGCCGACAGGCGGAGGAAAATCGTTATGCTACCAGCTTCCCGCAGTTTTGAAACCCGGAACGGCAATAGTAATCTCCCCCCTGATTGCCCTGATGAAAAACCAGGTGGACGCAATGCGTAACTTCAGCACTGATGATGATGTTGCCCATTTCCTTAATTCCTCGCTTACAAAAACAGAAAGCACCAGAGTTAAAAAAGATGTTCTTGATGGCAAGGCCAAGCTCCTTTATGTTGCACCTGAATCACTTACAAAAGAGGAAAATATTGATTTTCTCAAGAATATTGAAATATCTTTCTATGCCATTGATGAAGCACATTGTATTTCGGAATGGGGACATGATTTCAGACCTGAATACAGGCGGATCAGACCTATAATAGATATAATAGGACGGTCGCCAATAATTGCTCTCACCGCCACAGCTACTCCTAAAGTGCAGCACGATATCCAGAAAAACCTTAACATCCTCGACGCTGACGTCTTCAAATCATCCTTTAACAGACCAAACCTTTATTACGAAGTCAAATCCAAACAGGATGTTACCAAAGAGATCATTAAATACATTAAGAACAATGCCGGCAAATCAGGTATAATATACTGCCTGAGCCGTAAAAAAGTTGAGGAACTGGCAGAAATACTGAAAGTTAATGGCATTAAATCTTTGCCTTACCATGCAGGAATGGATTCCGCAACCCGTACTGCCAACCAGGATAAGTTCCTGATGGAAGAGGCTGATATCATTGTAGCAACAATCGCCTTTGGAATGGGAATTGATAAACCCGACGTCAGGTTTGTAATACATTATGATATACCCAAAAGCCTTGAAGGATATTACCAGGAAACCGGTCGCGCCGGTCGCGACGGAGGTGAAGGGAATTGCATTGCCTATTACAGCTACAACGATATTGTAAAACTTGAGAAATTCATGCAGGGGAAACCCATAGCTGAACAGGAAATAGGAAAACAGCTTCTCCTTGAAACTGTATCGTATGCCGAATCGTCAGTATGCCGTAGGAAACTGTTGCTTCATTATTTCGGGGAAGAATATCTTAAGGATAATTGCGAAGCTTGTGATAACTGCCTCCATCCCAAAGATCAATTTGAAGGAAGCGAAGCTGTTGTTAATGTCCTTGAGACCATTCTTGCAGTAAAAGAAAAATTCAAGGCCGACCATGTCGCAAATATCCTGTCGGGAAAAGTTACCTCTGCAATTAAATCATATAAACACCACAAACTTGAATTTTTCGGAATAGGAGAGGATAAGGATGAGAAATTCTGGAATATGGTCATCAGGCAGGCTCTCATTGCTAAGTTTCTTGCCAAGGATATTGAGAATTACGGACTGCTGAAATTGACTCCCAAAGGAATGGAGTATATTGAAAACCCCACCTCGTTTATGCTTGCTGAAGACCACGATTACGCGGATACCGCTGATGAGGAAAATGCTTTTGGGGCAAGGACTGCTGCTGTTGATGAAGAGCTATTCAGTATTCTTAAAGACCTGCGGAAAAAAATCTCAAAACAGAAAGATATCCCGCCCTTTGTTATTTTCCAGGATCCCTCCCTCGAGGATATGGCAATCCAGTATCCTGTAACAATCGATGAGCTTCAGAATATATCAGGGGTAGGTGCAGGAAAAGCACAGAGATACGGGAAAGAATTTATCGATATTATTAAAAAATATGTCGAAGAGAAAGAGATCATAAGACCTCTCGACATGGTCGTCAAGTCGGTTGTAAATAAATCGGGTATCAAGGTTTATATAATCCAGAGCATCGATATGAAACGCCCGCTGGAAGACATCGCAGAGGCTAAAGGACTTGAAATGAATGAACTGCTTTCAGAGGTTGAGGCTATTGTGAACTCCGGAACACGAATCAATCTCGATTACTATATTAATATGGCAATAGATGAAGAACGTCAGCACGATATATTCTCATATTTCAGAGAAGAAGCTGAATCCGATTCCCTGGCCGAAGCAGTGGAAGAACTGGGTAATGAATTCGAGGAGGAGGAGATCAGGCTGATGAGGATCAAATTCCTCTCAGAAATGGGTAATTAAAGGCTTTTTCTTTTCCGGGCTGGAAGGGAGAAAACAGAAACGGCAATAACATAGAAGGGGTAAATAATCTGAGATGGTAAAAACCATCTCATTATTTTTTTAACTCCGTATCTTACTGACATAACATGCAATATCAAAAAATCAGGGATGGATTTAATAATTAAAACTGCCAGAAAAACAGGAATCAGACCTGGAAAGAAAAATCCGGCTATCAGTAAAAATGCCTGTCCCAATATTGTAACAAATGTTACAATTGCAAGATTTTTTGTGTATCTGTCGTCATAAGATCCGGCCTTCGATATCCATCTGGCTCTCTGTTTTATAAATGACCATAATGTTTCTGAAGCCCGGGTGGTAACAGTTGCTTCCGGTGATTCAAGCCAGACTATCTTTTTCCATAACTCGTTTTTTAAATTGTGTAGAAGAAAGATATCATCCCCAGTCACCAGTTCATCATGCAGATTGTCAGCATGTTTATCAAAAGCTGTTTTCAGGAAGGAGAGGTTGGCTCCATTGCACATTACGGGATTGCCTGCTGCTGCCGTACCGGCTGTAATACCCTGCAGACTCAGATATTCGAGCTCCTGAAACTTCCCGAAAAAACCAGGCCTGCTTTCCAGCTTTACCGGACAAATTATCATATCGGGATGATGCCCGCCATAAACAGATGCTATTGTTCCAAGCCATTTTTCCCCCATCCTGCAATCAGCATCGGTTGTGATTATAACCCTGCCGGATGATGACCAGACCCCTCTCTTTACAGCCTTCTTTTTGCCGGTGCCGTTGTTTTTCAACACTTTCAGGTGCTTTATTCCGGTATATCCCGATGCAACTTCAAAAGTCGAGTCTGAAGAATTATCATCAATTATTATCAACTCAAAATTATCAGGATTGTATTCCTGACCCGCTATATCAGAAAGAAGAGACGGGAGATTTTTTTCCTCGTTCCTGCAGGCAGCTACTATTGAAATGAACAAATCAGGAACCCGCTCAGGATGAAATGCTCTTATTTTTTTCAGCGAAAAATATATCTTCAGCAGGAGGTACAAATAGGGTACAATGATTAAAAGAAGAAGCCATTGCATATATTATCTCCTCATCCATTCATAAAAAGAATAATGACCGGAACTCATTCCAAGGGCCTCATAGGTTTTCCTGGCTCTTGCATTCCCTGTCTCGACATATAGCCGTAAACCTCCAATACCCTGCTCTTCAGCTTCATCCCTGATATCTCCGTACATTTTCCTGAATATTCCCTGTCGGCGGAATTCAGGCACAACATATACTGACTGGAACCACCATATATTACAGTTTCTCCAGTCGCTCCATTCATATGTAATAAGAAGCGATGCAATAACTTTTCCTTCAGATTCGGCAACATAATACTGACCCCTGTAGCTGTCATCAAATACAGCTTTAACTCCCTGAGCTACCAATTCCGGATTGAGTTTCATTTCCTCCGTTTCCCATGCCATTTTCATCTGGAAATCAGTTATTAATTGCGCGTCAGCGGGGACTGCTTTGCGGATTAGTATCATATTTAAGTTCTTTATTTCTCTATTTCTTTTTTACCAGGGGATTTCCTGTCGCCTGCCACCTGTCGCCTTCCGCCTGCTGCCTGTCGCCTGCTGCCTGTCGCCTGTCGCCTGTCGCCTTCCGCCTGCCGCCTGCCGCCCGTCGCCTTTACTTATACTCATCCCAGCTCTTTATCGACAGGTCTTCCAGTTTCATCCTGCAGAAAGCAAGTATAAATGCGCTTGCCAGCCGGGCATTTGTCAGCAGGGGCACATTAAAATCAACGGCACTTCTTCTGATTGAATAGTCGTTGTTAAGTTCAGTAGGGCTCAGGTTTTTGGGGATATTGACAACAAGATCGACCTCCCGGTTTTTTATAAGTTCAATAGTATTAGGCGATTTATTTTCATCGGGCCAGTAGGCAATATGTGCCTCAACCCCGGCATTTTTAAGAAATTCATGTGTTCCCCGTGTTGCAAAAAGTTTATGTCCTTTTTCCCGGAGCGCTTTTGCACTGTTCAGAAGTTCCACCTTGGAACGGGCCGGACCGGTTGACAGAAGTATGCTTTTTTTTGGTATTCTGTAGCCTACTGAGAACATTGCCTTTAAAATAGCTTCATAAAAGCCTTCGCCAATGCAACCCACTTCACCTGTTGACGACATATCCACTCCCAGAACAGGATCAGCTTTTGCCAGCCGCGAAAAGCTGAACTGTGGCGCCTTGACACCTACATAATCAAGATCAAAAACAGATTTATCGGGCTTTCCCACCGGGATATCAAGCATTACTTTGGTAGCCAGCTCTATAAGGTTTGTCTTAAGGACCTTTGAAACGAATGGCATACTCCTGCTGGCTCTGAGATTACATTCTATAACTTTAATATCGTTGTCCTTTGCAAGGAACTGGATATTAAACGGCCCCATGATTTTAAGCTCTCTGGCTATCTCCCTTGAAATCCGCTTTATCCGTCTGATCGTTTCGAAGTATATTTTTTG
>CAYPKL010000059.1:0-5937 GCA_964411285.1 uncultured Rikenellaceae bacterium | reverse complement strand
GCCAGCGGATAGATTTCCCTCAAGCAGCGACCTGTAATGACGTTCATTATAATCCATACCGCCCACGGTGGTTGCCATTACCAGTCCCGTCTGATCATGTGTCTTTTGCTGCCAACCCGACGATTCTGCTGCCTGCCGGGCAGCAATAAGGGCAAGAAGGGTATTACGTGTGTACCTGTTTGAATTTAATTCAATCCCGGCAAGTCCGGCCAGCTCATTATTGGAAAATTTTACTTCAGCAACCGGTACTTCCTTATGGATTGAGTCAAGCCAACGGAAAGTGCCTATACCTGATT
Source organism: uncultured Rikenellaceae bacterium (assembly GCA_964411285.1). Lineage (GTDB taxonomy): Bacteria > Bacteroidota > Bacteroidia > Bacteroidales > VadinHA17 > LD21. Next base: position 5,641 of record CAYPKL010000059.1, on the reverse strand, counting down.
TCAGATTAAATAATGATGATAGTGTTTCTTCAATGCCGTTACCTGCTGCTGAAATAATGCCAACACCGGTAATAACGACACCCGGTTGCATCAGTTAATAGAATTTCTGTGATTTGAGATACATTCGGCCATTGCCCTTACATTACGCAGAACAGTGCGTCGTTCTTTCGGATCTTCGATCTTTACTCCGTACTTCTTTTCCATGAGGAGGATCAGTTCTATGGCATCTATTGAATCAAGGCCAAGGCCGGTTACAAAAAGATCTGTGTCTGCGTTAAAGTCATCAAGCTTAACATCTTCGAGTGACAAAGATGTAATAATATCTTGTTTAAGTTGTGTAATTAGCTCTTCCATAGAAACTTATAAACATGTCCCTTCTTAGTATCTTCCGGCGTTGAACCAAAGTACAGAATAAAGGGTAAAATATTCAAGGCTCAAATTTATAAAAACTATTTTAATCAGGGCAATAATTTCAATTTTCACTGGCAGCTGCATCCGGTTTTTCCGTTATCATGTCAGTTCCTTTCTTATTCTGTTATAGTATAATGCTGCCAGCAGGCATACAAATGAGAACAGAATAAGCCGGACTCCGTAATGCAATACATCTGCAAGGCGGGCGTTTCGAATGAGGATATCATAAAAACTATTGAGAGCCCAGTTCATTGGCGATATTATGCTCAGGCTTTTCAGGAATGGCGGCATTATGAAAACAGGTACCCAGATGCCTCCCAGGGCAGCCAGGATCATAATTGAAATGGACCCGAATATTGCAGCCTGCTGATGCGTCTGTGCCATGGTCCCGACAGCGATCCCATAGCTGATAGCCGCAAGAGATGCAGCGATAGCCATCACGGATAGATCCACGATCTTTCCATCAACATTTAAGGCAGGCAGGTTGACCAGTGGAAAAAGGTTGATACCCATGAGCAGTATCAGGGCAAACTGAAGGAAGCATACTACAAGGTAAATCATTACCCTGCTGATCATTATGGTACCATATGAAGCAGGCATAGTAAGCAGCCGGGCCAGATTACCATCCTCGCGTTCCTTGATCATGGCGCTGGCGAAAGGTATGACAATAAAAAACATTGCAAACAGGGTCCATGACGGCACATTGTGCTGAACTGAATTAGGAATGACCGTTCTGTTTCCGAAGGCAGCATATACTTCTTTGCATGTTATTGTTTCAGGCTGAATCAGATTCAGGTCGGTAATTGAGATTATCAGCTGTTTGTTAATTTCCTGTGTCAGCTCATTGAGGAATATACGTGTTTCAACCTTTGAGGCATATTCCTTAATGGATCCCTGAAGTGACGTCCGCATGGAAGATCTTATCGCCGGATCGATAAATAATGTTATAAAGATGGAATCAGCCTTAGGCGTTTCAGTTATACTTCCTGAAAATATATTTTCCATATTGCTTTTCACACGTTCATGTATCCGTTTGGTTGCACTATCGGGAATTATAACGCCGATCTGATATTTTCCCAGAGCAACAGCCTCTTTAATTTCAGTTTCTGTGGGTTTATGCTCACTGATCATGGTATTAAAATCAAAGAAATCTGAATTTGCTATCTCCCTTTCGACTGCATTTCCCAGAGAGTCTTTATCGTTATTGAGGAGGATAAGTTTTATCCCGCTCTCATGAAGTGATCTGAAAGTTGTATCCTGGAGAGCTGTCATGATCAGCACAAGTGCCATAGGCATTATGAATAGCATAGCCAGCCCCCACTTGTCCCTGATCAGAACAAGCAGATCCTTATACATCAGTATTAATATAGTCCTCATTATTAATCTCTCAGGTCTTTACCTGTAAGCTTAAGAAAAATATCTTCAAGTTTTGGCATGTTGTTGTTTTCTTTTCTGATATCCGGCATGGTACCACTGGTGATAATCAATCCCTGGTCGATGATTGCCAGAAAAGTGCATAAGTTTTCGGCTTCTTCCAGATAATGCGAAGTATAAACGATGGTTGTTCCATTTCTGTTTATTTCAGCAAGAGTTTCGGTAATCACATTTTTAGATTGTACATCTATTCCGACAGTAGGTTCGTCAAGGAAAATTATTTGCGGGCTGTGAAGCAAGCCTGCAATAAGGTTCAGGCGCCGTTTCATCCCGCCTGAATAGCTTCCGACAAGCTGGTTCTGACTTTTTTCCAGTCCGAAAATGCCCAGCCATTTGTCAATGCGGTTTTTCAGGTCTTTTCCTCTTATTCCGTACAAGCCACCGTAAATATGCAGATTTTCACGGGCCGTAAGACTTGGATATAATGCAATATCCTGAGGCACCACGCCTATTATTTTTTTTATTTCAGGAAGTTGGTGTTTAAGTGAAAACTCTCCGATGGTCACGTCGCCGCTGGTTGGCGAAAGCAATCCGCACAGTATTTTTATTATTGTTGTCTTACCTGCTCCGTTTGGCCCCAGCAAGCCAAAAAAATGGCCCTCCTTTATATCCAGACTAATTCCGTTAACAGCTGGCTCGTGGGCTCCCCGGTATTTTTTAGTAAGATTTTGAATTTTAATTATTGTTTTCCCCGTCATTCAAAGTTTAATTTTTTTAGCTGCCGGAATATGTTTTCTTCCTTTGATGCTATATCCATCAACATATCAGCCAGCATATCATAAGTTACTTCTCCCTTATCACGGTTTTTAAAGCACCGTGAAGCTTTCCACGCAAATTCTCTCCATTTGTCGCCCGTTTCAGTCATTTCCCTGCTCAGGTCATTCAATACAGGCATCTTCAGTATTTCGGCACTTTCCTGCAGGAAGGCTGCATAAATAAATCTGAATCCGGCTCCTCCGGTGCCTATCTCTTCGAGCATCCTGATAACCTGGCCCAGGTTCATTGCGGCAGATTTTTCACCCAGTTTCTCAGGCCATTTTCTCATTTTTCCGGCCAGGTAACGGATCCCCTTAACACCAAACATATGCAGAGGGATATTAAGCATATCGTCAGCTGTTTTACGGATGCCCCTGGTTATTGCATGTTTGAGATCATATTTGTCGGATAGCCCGGTTATGTGGTACATTTTACCTTTTGGCGGGACAGTCCCTTTGGCGAACCTTACTTTCCTGAGCTCTTCCGAGGTAAGGGTTTCAACATGCTCCATTACCGGATCACTTACAAAGTAAGTATCTCCTTCCTTGCCGAAGACAGTTATATTGTGGGCATTAAAATGGAACCTGTACTCTTTCGGAAAATATTGAAGGTGAAAAACTCCAACAAGCATTCCAACGGGAATACCCTTTTCAAGCAGGACATCAAGGTCGCGCATCGCTTTATCCGGATCGCGGTATTTCCGGCTTTTGATCTTTATCCCCAGTCTATGGGTCACTCTCCGGAAAATCACTCCGGGCCAGACACGAAAGGAGGTAACTGCCATTCCGTTTACTCTGATAAACAGCATATGTGAGAAAAAATACCCCGAGCCGATTCCGAAAGCCATCGGTTCGCTGATTTCGATACCATAGAATCTTAATAAATTGACTGTCACCCCGTTTTCACAATGTGCCGCCTGCCTGTGCTTAAAATCAACCTTCATAGTTTGTATTCCGTATTCTTTCAGTATTCACAAGTTCCTCCGGAGTAATGTTTAAAACCTCAGCATAGCGATTGATCATTTCACCGGATAATTTCAAAAACTCCTTCATTTTCAGGTGTTTTCTAACCTTTCGTTTGGGAATTCCCATATAAGCTGCCAGAATAGGAACATCCATAACATTCAGCTCCATATAAAGGGCAATCGGACTTAAAATTCCGTCAAGAATCTGCCTGCGTATCTCTCCGGCATGTTCATAAACCTGATCCCATGCAAGCTTCATGGCTTCGTTCTTGGGTTCCCATCCTGCACTTTGTCTGCTTGTATAATGACCTTCACCATCAACGGCATAATTCAGGTCGCTGATCCTGCCTTCTACCAGGTAACCTTTGTCCTGGGGAACTTCATTTATTTTCATGCTTGATTGTTTTTTGGATCAATCATGTGGGTTTCATCGGCTGGATTCAAAATAAGAATACAAATATAAAATAAAGAGTTGTTATTCTTTAGACAGACCTCTTTCTGCTTTTATCCATACCCGGCTTATTTATCTGTTAAAATTCTCATTTCGCATTCAGCGAGAAGCTTTGTATTCTGAAAAATTTTTCCGGAAATGATTGTAAAACCCAGTAATTCATTATCCACCGTTATCTCTGATTGAATTTCAGTGCCGGTGGCAGGTAACGAATAAACGGTAAGGTTTTTTACAGACCCGATATAACCGCGTTTAACCTCTTTGTGCTGCGATAACATTAAAAATCCCGTAAAAGCTGCTGCCGTCTGGGCAATGCATTCAATCATGCCGGCCTCAAGTAAACGCCCCTGAAAGACTAACGGATTTGATTCATCAATGAAAAAAGTCCCGGCCCCTCTCTTTTCATCAGCTCCTGTCAGTTTATCAATCATTACCATTGGAAGTCGTTGGGGGATCAGATCAAAAATATCGTAATCGGTCGGTTTCATTTTTAATTATTTTACCAGGTATTCCCAGAGGGGACCTTTTTTATTTCTTTTCCTCATCCGGAGCATTACCGGCGACAAGTCTTCATCAGGGAAAATCCATTGTTTTCCGGTTTTTTGAGCTTTCTCTTTAAGCGAAGCAATATCTATATGTTTCGAGACATAGTAAACAGGTTCCAGCAATGGATCATTTCTTTCAATCAGCTTTTCCTGAACAGCTATTTCCTGCAATCTGGTTCCCGGATAAATCCTCATTCCTATAAACGGGAAAAAAACCGTTCTGGGGATCCTGGTTGAGTTTTCAAAAGTCTCATCAAGAGTCCGTTCAGTTTCTCCGTAACCTCCCAGAATCAGAAAATGAGCAAAATCAATTTCAAGCTCATTACAGATCGATGAAATATTCATTACATCGGAAACAGTAAAAGGTTTCCCATAATTTATAAGCATCGTTTCCGACAGCGATTCAGTGCCAAATTCTATATGACGCAACCCTGCCTGTTTCAGCTTTTCAAGAAGCTTCATATCTATATTGGTAAAATTAAAGTATCCTCCCCAATGGATATTAAGGTCAGCTGAAATGAGTCTTTCAGCAAGTTCAATATTAAACTTATTGCTTATGTTAAAAACAGAATCAGTAAAGAATACATAACTGATATTGTTCTTAAACCGCAGTTCTGTTAATGTTTTAACAATCTGACCGGGATCGAGGGTACGGACTTTACTGCCCTCAATCAGCGGGTATGTACAATAGATACAGTGATAAGGACAGCCTCTTTTTGTCTGAATGTTAAGCATTCCGCTGCTTTCCCAGTAGTAGTCGAGAAGAGAGGCATCAAAATGCAGGACCGGAGAATTAAAAAAGTTTATTCTTTCATTGGAAACAATCTGATCCTGTTTCCTGAAGATCAGTCCTTCGATTGATGAATAATCCTGTCCGGAGTCAAGAGCATTGATCAGGTTGTTAAGGCTTACCTCTCCCTCCCCGTGTATTCCGAAGTCGGGCTGAAGGGTTTCAAACAACAGCCTGGGATAGATTGAAAATCCGGATCCGCCAATGATAATAACCGATTTGGCAAACTCTCTTGTAACTGTCACAATTTGTTTATAGTGAGATATAAAGCTCTCTTTCCGGTAAATGTT
>CAYPKL010000058.1:0-2510 GCA_964411285.1 uncultured Rikenellaceae bacterium | reverse complement strand
ATCCAACCGGGTTCACCGCGCATCTTCCAGCGGGCATCCCATGGCTGGCTAGGCTGGCCGGATGCTCGGCTTCAGCAGCGACGACGATGCAGTCGACCCGCTGGTGCGTAAGGCGGCGGCCTGGTCCTGGCGCCTGCTGGTGATCTTCGGGGCGATCCTGGCGCTGATCTGGCTGATCGCGCGTCTCGAGGTGATCGTTGTCCCGGTGGCCTTGGCGGTGATCCTGTGTGCCTTGCTGCTACCCGCCGTGGATTGGCTGGACCGGCGGGGCCTACCGCGCGGCGGGGCGGTGGCGCTGGTGCTGCTGACGGCCATCGCGGTCTTCAGCGGCATCATGACTTTTGTTGTCAGCCAATTCATTTCGGGTCTTCCCAGCCTCACCGATCAGGTCACCCGCAGCATTGACAACGCAACCCAGTGGCTCATCGACGGGCCCTTGCACCTGAGCCGCGCGCAGATCGACAGCGCCGGCGACACCGCGATCAAAGCGCTGCGCGACAACCAGGAAAGGCTCACCAGCGGAGCATTGTCGACCGCCGCCACCCTGACCGAGATCGTCACCGGTGCGCTGCTGATGGTGTTCACGTTGATCTTCCTGCTCTACGGCGGACGGAACATCTACTCCTTCCTGACCGGGATCGTTCCCGCCGCAAGCCGCGAACGGGTCCGCCAAGCCGGCCGGGCCGGCTTCGGCTCGCTCATCGGCTTCGTACGGGCGACGTTCCTGGTAGCTCTGGTTGACGCCGTCGGGATCGGCATCGGCCTGGCGATCCTGGGTATTCCACTGGCCCTGCCGCTGGCGTCACTGGTCTTCCTGGGGGCGTTCATTCCGCTGATCGGCGCGGTCCTCACCGGGTTCGTCGCCGTCGTGGTGGCGTTACTGACGAAGGGCTTCATCTACGCCCTGATCACCCTGGGGCTGATCATTGCCGTGCAGCAGTTGGAAGCGCATGTGCTGCAGCCCCTGCTGATGGGACGGGCGGTGTCGATTCATCCGCTGGCTATCGTGCTGGCGCTGGCCACCGGCGGTGTGTTGGCCGGAATCATCGGCGCACTGCTGGCGGTTCCGGTACTGGCCTTCCTTAACAGTGCGATCCGGGTGCTTGCCGCGCCCGATGTCGCTGACCCGCCCGGGCGCTCAGAGACGTCCTTCGCGGCGCAGTAGGTCTGCAGCGCTGACCCCGCCACCGCTGTGCTGGCCACGGGCGTTGAGTTGCTCGGTGGCGACGTCGGAGTCGGCGGTCTGGGGCCGGCTCACCGGGATCGCACGCGTTTCCTCAGCCGACAGCGCATTCGCCGTGGGGATCGCCATGGGGATCGCCGTGGGGATCGCAGTGGTGGCGTCATCGGATGCGGAGATGACGTTGGTGGTTTCCCCGGAGGCCAGCACATTGGTCGGCTCGGCGGAAGGATCCGGCCCGCGCTCGGCACCGACCGGCCGCTTCGAGGACGTCTTGCGGCGAAGTTCCCCCAGCCACGAGCCGATGTCGCGTTCCTCCCGTGCCCGTGGGCTGGCGAACCGGGTGGTGGGTGCCTCCTCCACCGGCGACGCGGGCGGTGCGCTGACCGGTGCGCTGACCGGTTCGGTGGCCAGCGCGGTCGATACGCCGGCCGCCACCCGTTGGCGCGGCGAACTGACCGCGGCGCCGACCAGTGCTTCCTCGGGTTCGGGCAGCACCGCACGTTTGCGTTCGTCGGGCAGCGTCGTCTCACCCATCCCGATCTTGTGCTGCAACCGCTTCATCCACTTCGGTGCCCACCAGCAGTCGTCGCCGAGCAGTTTCATGATGGCCGGCACCAGGAACATTCGGACGACGGTGGCGTCGAGCAGCAGCGCGATCAGCAGACCGAACGCCAGGTACTTCATCATCACCAGATCGGAGAACACGAACGCACCGGCAACCACGGCCAGCACCAACGCCGCGGCGGTGATCAGCCGACCGGTGGTCGCGGTGCCGATCCGGATCGCCTCGGTGGTGGACATGCCCTGTTCGCGAGCCTCCACCATGCGGGAGACCAGGAACACCTCGTAGTCGGTGGACAGGCCGTAAATCACCGCGATGATCAACCCGATCATCGGCGCCATCAGCGGTTGCGGGGTGTAGTTCATCAACCCCGACCCGTGTCCGTCGACGAACATCCAGGTCAGCACACCCATCGTCGACCCCAGCGTCAGCGCACTCATCAACGCCGCCTTGATCGGCAGCACCAGCGAGCCGAACGCCAGGAACATCAGAATCGTGGTGGTGGTGATCAGCAGCAGCACCATCAACGGCAGCCTCGAGAACAGACTGTGGATGCTGTCCTGTTCCAACGCCGGGGTGCCGCCGACGTAGAGCGACAGCCCCTTGGGCGGGATGATTTCCCGGAGTTCGTTGATCTTCTTCGCGGCGTCGTTGCGAGTCACCAGGCCGTTCTGAATGACGCGCACCGCCGGATCCTTCGAAGCCCCATCCAGGTAGGGCCGTTCGTTCCACATCGCGTCGGGGTTGTTGTCCGGATCGGTGAAG
>CAYPKL010000057.1:0-28152 GCA_964411285.1 uncultured Rikenellaceae bacterium | reverse complement strand
GAAAGTTGCAGATCTTAACTTAAGCTACAGGTTACTTGAAAAAAAGAAACATCCATTGGGATGGCTGATAGCAGGACTCGCCGGTCTTTTCTTTACTTTTCCTGTCTGGCTTTTTGGAAACATCTTCACCCTGACCTTCCTCTCAATTCCTGACATCAAAGTTCGTAAAATTAAAGACCTGCAATTCCAGAGTACAATGCGCTTCGGGTTATCCTTTGTCCTTGCACTGATTTTCCTGCCGGTTTACCTGATAATCTCACTTTTGATATTTAACCCCTGGTGGCTGGCTGTTCTGATCTTTTTTACTATTCCTGTGGCAGGAATTTTTGCATGGAACTATAACTTACTCTTTCGTAGAATCATCGGTGGATTCAGGATAAGAAGGTTAGTCAGGCATCACGATGATAACTACACGATGCTTAAAAGCAATTATGATGAACTGGTAAACCTTGTTTCGACCCTGTGAAATGAAAAGGAGTAAGTTTTTTGCAGGAAAAGTAGTATGGATTACCGGTGCTTCATCGGGAATCGGGGAAGCGCTTGTTTATAAATTTGCAGATACAGACGCAAAAATCATTATATCCTCAAATGATCTTCCCGGACTGGAAAATGTCAAAAAAAACTGTGGTAAAAATTCCGGAAATTTAACCTGTGTTCCATTTGACCTGGCCTCCATGGATGAGATAAACAAAATAGTTGACAAGCAGATTGAGCTTTCAGGAAGGATAGATTACCTTATAAATATCGGCGGTATAAGCCAGAGATCCAGAATTGATGAGACACCTTTATGGCTTGACAGAAAAATTTTCGAGATCAACTACTTCGGTACAATTGCCCTGACAAAAGCAGTGCTCCCGTATATGATCAGCAGAAAATCGGGACATATACTTGCAACCAGCAGCATATCAGGCAGATTTGGATTTCCTTTAAGATCAGCCTATTCCGCTTCAAAACAGGCTTTGCATGGGTTTTTTGAAACTCTGTTTCTCGAGAACAAATGCAATAATATCCGCACCTCTGTCATTATACCTGGAAGGGTCAGGACACAAATATCGCTTCATGCCCTCAACAGCGAGGGTAAAGAACACGGCAAAATGGATAATGGACTGGCTGACGGTTTATCTACGGAGAAAGCTGCAGATATCATAATCAGGGGAATAATTAATAATAAAAGGGAAATTCTTGTCGGAAGAGGCGAAATGGCACTTCTTCATATCAGAAGAATATGTCCATGGCTCTTTTTTCGGATTGCGGATAAGGTAAAGTCAACATAAAATAAAAGTGCTCAGATAATGGGATATCTTATTGGGGGAATACAGCAGATTGGAATCGGCGTCAAGGACCTTGAAGAATCATGGAAATGGTATATAGAAAGATTCGGTATGAATTGTATGATCTTTGACGATGACTCGGAGGCAAATCTTATGTCGCGTTACACAGGAGGATCTCCTGTTGAAAGGCGTGCCATTCTGGCCTTAAACCTTCAGAGCGGCGGCGGTTTTGAGGTATGGCAATATAAAGGGCGGAAACCTGTGCAAATCCCGGAAGACATAAAGATCGGTGACCTTGGAATTCTTATCTGCAAGATGAAGGCCAGGAACATTGACAATGCATATTCATTTTTTAAAAGGAACAACACTAATTTACTAAGTGAACCTGTAAAAGATCCATCGGGTTCAAAAATCTTTTTTCTGAAAGATCCTTACGGGAATATATTCCAGATAGAGGAAGGCCACGACTGGTTCATGAACGAAAAAAAGGAAACCGGAGGTTCAAGCGGAGCAATAATCGGAGTCTCTGATATAGAGAAGGCAAAAGTTGTCTATTCGGGAATTATCGGTTATGATGAGGTTGTTTACGATTTAACAGGATACTTTCCTGACCTGGCCTCACTTCCAGGCGGGGATAACGAATTCCGACGGGTATTGCTTAAACACTCAAAGCCTTTCACCGGTCCATTCAGCAAGCTTTTTGGCCAGAGCACCATGGAGCTGATCTGCTCTGCAAAAAATCCCGGTAAGAAAATATTCAGAAATCGATTGTGGGGCGATCCGGGTTTTATCCATTTATGCTTTGATATTGATGGAATAAGCAGCCTTAAAGAACACTGCAAAAGTAAAGGACATCCGTTCACAGTCGACAGCAGGCAAAACCAGAGCAGTAATAGTTTTGACATGGGAGAAGCAGCGGGTCATTTTGCATATATTGAGGATCCCGACGGAACTCTTATAGAGTTTGTTGAGACCCATAAATTACCAATAATTAAAAAGTTAGGATGGTACCTCGATCTTAGAAAAAGGAACGCTTATAAGCCGCTCCCCGACTTTATGGTCAGGCTCCTGAGATTCTCAAGAGTTTAAATCTCTTTCTTTTGTTCAACCTCCCTTAATACTCTGAGGATATTGCCTCCCATTATCTTTGAGATGTCGGTTTTTGAATACCCCCTTACAAGTAATTCAATAGTTATATTTTTAATGTCGGCCACTGTTTTGCAGCCTTCAACTGCCCCTCCTCCGTCAAAATCGGTACCGATGCCCACGTAGTCCGCTCCGGCTACCTGTACAACATGATCTATATGGTCAACCACATCTTTTACCGTCGCGAGCTTTTTATACCTGTTATTGATTTGCCTGTATTCTGAATGCATAAGTTCCTTCTTCTGTTCTGAAAGGGTATTATAATCACCGTAACGCTCCCTCAACTCCTGCCGCCTGGAATCAAGTTCAGGATTAGGGTCGGGGGTTTTAATATACTCACTCACTATACAAATCTGAATAACTCCCCGATTTGCCTTAAGTGCCAGCAGCATATCATCAGTAAGATTTCTGGGGCTCTCGCATAATGCTCTGCATGATGAGTGGGAGGCAATAACCGGGGCTGAGGAGATCTTAATAACATCAAAAAAAGATTTATCCGAGACATGTGAGATATCGACCATCATTCCAATCCGGTTCATCTCCCTGACCACATCCTTACCGAAGGCAGAAAGACCATTATGCTCTGGTCCGCTGGAATCGGTGGAAGAATCGCAGAGATCATTATTCTTTGTATGTGCGAGTGTTATATATCTGGCACCCAGATCATAATATTCCCTTATTCTTGAAATATCCAGACCCAAAGGATACCCATTTTCCAGACCTATAAATGCTGCTATCTTGCCGGCTCTCTTCAGCCGGTTAGGGTCAGCAGAGGAGAGTGCAATCTCAGCCATTGGAGAATTCTTTTCAACATTCATTTGAATGACTTTAAATCCTTCCAAAGCTTTCCGGTGCACTTTATTATAAGTGGAATCATTTCTTGGTCCCTGACCTGTAAAGACTATAAAAAATTCAGCATCAAGCCCCCCTTCCTTCATCCTGGGAAAATCAACACATCCTTCATCATTTCTCCTTCCAAGGTCATAACCCGACCTTACCATGTCAATAGGAGTATCACAATGAGAATCAACAGATACTATTTTTTTATGAATTTTTATTGCCTGCCTTCCAAGCTTTTCCTCCCTGCCGGTGCACCCTGCTATAAATGAAATAATGAGAAGAATACCAAATAATTTTCGCATAACTATCTGTTGATTATTTGTTTCTGAAAGATAAACAAATTGAGTTTGAAAAACAGTTTCAATCTTATTATTAACACTATTTAACAGGCAAAATGCCCCTGACGTTTAAATCAGGGGCAGCCATGAAAAGAATGGAAAATTACTTTTTTGGACAGTAAAAGCATTTTCCTGAAATATGTCTTTTAATTGATCAGATAATCTTATAATCCGTTGCTATGGAGTTCCGCTTCTCTGTCGTCAGGTTATTCAACATGTAAATGTATAATTTTATTTTGTAAAATCAATAAATTCATTTTCATAATAATCTTGATGAAACAAATGCGTCTGCTATTTTTGTCCTTTGATCAACAAAACCAATTTAGTGGAATTAGGAAAAGAGGAGTAATGAATAAATACACCCTTGCAGGGTTATCTGTTTCAGGAGGTATTCTTACCGGACTTGCATGGACGGATTGGTGTTCCGGGCTGATTCTTCTTGTCGGACTGGTCCCTTTTCTTGTTATAGAGGACTATATTTTTAATAATCGGAAAAAGCTTCCTGTAAATTCTTATTTTTTATACCTGTTACCCGGCTTCCTTATATTCACATTGATAACAATAGGCTGGATAAGGGCCGTAAGTATTACTGCAGCAATTTGTGTGGTATTGGCATTTTCATTTATCATGTCATTTACTTTCTGGATTGCCTATGTGGTAAGACTCAAAGCAGGTTCTCCGGCCGGACACTTTTCACTTCTCGTCTTTTGGCTTTCATTTGAATTCCTTTGTCTGAAAATTAATATCCTTTCCCCATGGCTCAACCTCGGAAACGGATTATCAAAAGATATTCTGTTCATCCAGTGGTATGAAATAACAGGGACTGCCGGAGGGACATTATGGATTATTTTATCAAACCTGTTTCTTTCCCTCTTCCTTATAAGCTACTTTAATAATAAAAGCCGCAGAGCTATTTTTCTTTTAATATGGCTGACGGTAATTATTTTACCCATGGTGATTTCACTAATTAGATTCAGATCAATTGAATCATCAGGTATCCGGGAAAATGAAGTAGTAATAGTTCAGCCTGATTTTGATCCGTATAATGAAAAATTCACCATTCCATTTGAAGCACAGGTTGAAAAGACCATTAGCCTTGCCGAAACGGCCATTACAGAAAGAACAGCCTGGATAGTTACTCCGGAAACAACTGTTGATGATCCCATAAATGAGAACCTGCTGAATGATGACAAATATGTACAAATGTTTCGCGGTATTAATAAAAAGTATCCCGGGGTAAGCATAGTAGCAGGAATGGTAACATGGAAACCGGAATCGAACCTGATAAAAAGGTCATCTGATAAAGAACAGGAAGGGATAGCAGGAATCCATTATGGTATCCGCTTCAACTCCGCTGTTAAAATCGACACCTGCCGTGAAATACAGATATATCATAAATCAAAACTTGTTCCGGCATTCGAAAGGATACCCACCAGTAAACTGTCAGAACTTATAAAAAAAATCCTGCCTGATCTTGGCGGAACAGTCTGGGGCTATGGAGTTCAGAATGAGAGGAAGTGTTTTACAAGTTCAGATAAGAAAGTTACAATAGCCCCTGTTATCTGCTTTGAGTCGGTTTTCGGTGAGTATGTTACTGATTACGTTAAGAAAGGCGCCGAAGCGATATTCATAATAACAAATGACGGGTGGTGGAAAAATACAAACGGATATAAACAACATTTGTCATATGCTTCGTTAAGAGCGATTGAGACCCGCAGGCCTGTTGTAAGGGCGGCAAATACGGGCATATCATGCTTTATCGATTTAAAAGGACAGATAACAGCTCAATCGGGTTGGTGGAAAAGAGATGTTTTAAGAGGAGTTATCTTTCCGGAAAACAGGATCACCCCATACGTCAGATACGGGGATATCCTTTCAAAAATATCGGTTTTAATAAGTGTAATCCTGCTCTGCGGTATATTTTTAATACTACCTGTTCTTAAAAAATTCAGGAAATTTTAACTCAAAGTGCAACCCTGGCTTTGAATTCTTGTCTATTAATGCATGTAAGCTTGGATGGTGGACAACTCGATACAAAATATAAATACTCTTTTAATTGAGGAATGCAAAAGAGGAAGCAGAAAAGCCCAGTTCAAGCTTTATAAACAGTATTCCAGAGCTATGTTTAACCTTGCATACAGATTCATGAATAACCGTGAAGATGCCGAAGATATACTCCAGGAGACATTTATTGAATGCTTCAGAAATATCAGGTCGTTCAGGTTCGAATCGACATTTGGCTTATGGCTCAGAACCATTCTGATCAACCGCTGCATCAATAAGCTAAGAAGAAAAAAGATCGACCTGCTGTATTATGAAAATGTCCCGGAATTGTTTGCCGAAGAAGAAAGTGAAATTATTCTGGATACATCTGTAATATTTAAAAATATTGAAAAGCTTCCCGATGGTTACAGGATAATCCTGACACTTTATCTGCTCGAGGGTTATGATCATGCTGAGATTGCACAGATCCTGGGTATTACTGAGTCAACATCAAAGTCACAATACTCAAGGGCAAAAAACAAGCTTAAGAAAATGATTATTAAAATCAAGTAATATGGATGATCTTGAAAAATACATAAGGAAGAACAGAAATGAACTGGATCAGTACACTCCTCCTGAAGAAATCTGGAAAGGTATTGAAAATGAGATGGAAAGCGGAAAGAAATCCCTTTCCGTCTGGATTTCTTCTGCAGCAATGATAATCATTATCCTTGGGTTAACAATCTTATTGTACAAGCTGGATCACAGATCATTAACCTGGAAGAACAATAATCATGATAATTCTGCTCTCATGAAAATCAATCCTCAAATCCGGGAGACAGAAATTTATTACAATAACCTTATTAACGATCTGTACAACGAAGCAATACCGATGCTGACTTCTGATCCTGACCTTACAAAGGAACTGAATTATGATCTTTCCAAACTCGATACAATCTGCCTGGAAATAAAGAAAGACCTTAAAGATAATGTCTCAAACCAGGAGGTCATTGAAGCACTGATAAACAATTACAGAATAAAAATCCGTCTGCTGAATGATATGCTTGATCTGTTAAAACAAAATAAAAACGAAATTGAAAAAACAAATAATCATGCACTATAAACTGCTTTCTTCCATCCTGGGGCTTCTGTTACTGTCGGAATCTATTTCAGGACAGCCATTCTCAGAAAAAAGAACTTTTCAGAGATCTGTTCCGGTTAATAATGAAATGACACTTGAATTAAACAACAAATACGGGTCAATTCATATTTCACCGGCTTCTTCCGACTCTGTGACAATCAGGGCTGAGATTGAAGCCTCTTCATCGAACATTGATAGAATTGAAAAAATGCTCCAGGGGATTAATATTAATTTCTCGGAGACTAGTTATCTGATAAAGGCTGAGACCGAATTTACCCAGACAATCAACATGCTATTCGAAAGCTTTAAAGGAATGACAAAGAAAATTATTCCTTACGAATCGAAGATCCAGATTAACTATTTTGTCGCTGTACCTGAATTTCTTGACATAAGGATAATTAATAAATACGGAGATGTTTACCTGGAAAACAGTACCGGTGACTTTACAATTGACCTTTCCAATGGGTCCTTTAAGGCAAATATACTGAATAAGAGCGCTCATATGAATCTTAATTTTTGTGACGCTTCAATAAACAAAATCGCTGAAGGTTACATTGATGCTTCGTTTTCTGAAGTTGTAATCGGAGAATCAAAAGATCTTTCAATAACTTCAGTCTCCTCCAGGTTCGATCTGAAAAAAACAGTAATTCTTGACACAAAGTCAAGAAGGGATAAGTTTTTTATCGGGACTTCCGGAATATTAAGAGGAAATTCTTATTTCACCGACTTCAGAATAGATGAGCTGGGCAAAGAAATTAACCTGGTATCAAAATATGGAACAATAAACGCTGAAAATATCAATAAGAGCATTGAACTGATCAACATAAATTCAGCTTATACAGATATCTATCTGACTTTCGATCCTTCAATATCATATAATCTGGACATTAAACATTCGAATGCATTTCTTGTAACTCCCGATTATAATGCGAACCTTGAAAAGAAGACTCTGAACGAAGAAAAAAAGGAGTATATGACCTTCGGCACTGTCGGTAAGAATCCAGGGAATATAAAAGTCAATATCGATGCTACCAAGGGCAATATCAATTTAAAATAATTCCATTCATGCAACCCTGACAGATTTTATCTGTCTACTTACAGTAAGTGTTAACCAAATATTTACAAAATGAATAACAGAATTTTATTAATCCTATCAGGAGTTCTTCTCTTGGCAATGACATCCTGTCTGAAAGATTTCCTTTACATTAAAGGCAATGGTAATATTGAATCAGAACTGCGCAGAACCGGAATGTTTGATCAGATTGAAAATTCCACACCCTGTGATATTGTTTACAAAAAAGCTGACACTGCAGCGATTTTGCTAAGTGCTGATCAGAACATCTTGGACCATATAGACACTGAGGTCTGCAACCATAAGCTTGAAATCAGAATCCGTCCTCTGGGAATCATTCTGGATTATAGTAAACGCCCTGTAATTACTGTAACATCCCCCAGCCTTAACGAAATAAGCCTATCCGGATCAGGATCTTTATCTGCTGATGAAATGTCAGGAACTACAGTCTCTGTAAAGGTATCCGGTTCGGGAGATATCACGGTTAACAGAATCAACTGCACGGAACTTTCAGCAATGGTTTCAGGGTCGGGGGATATTGCGCTTAAATTAGCAGAATGTACTAACTCTGATATTTCAACATCAGGATCGGGAACCATCTCAGTTACAGGACAGTGCGACAAAGAACATGCACGGATATCAGGGAGTGGTAAAATTGATGGCCGTAACTTTATAACAAATTCAGCTACAGTGGCTATTTCAGGTTCAGGAGATGTATACAGCAATGTAAAAGATTACCTGAAAGCGACAATTTCCGGTAGTGGTGATATTTACCTGTATGGCAACCCTCGTGTAGACCAAAAAAGATCAGGCTCAGGGAAGATAAAAAAACAATAAGTCCATTCTGTCAGGATCAAAAAGGTGAAATAGACTGGGGAAGCTAATTCTCTCGGCTTTTAAACAATCCTGAGCCCTCATCAAGCCACGCTTTGTATTCCTCTATATTAAGATTGGTTGGCATTGGTGTATTCAACGGATTCCCTTCATGGTCGGTGATAACATAAAGAGGAAGAGCATTTGTTTTAAACCTGGAGATTTCAAGGTCCTCATTTATTTTACCAATAGTTTTCTTTACCTTTCCATCAATAGAAGATGTTACCCAATCCTTTTCGGGTAAAAGAGTTCTGTCGTCAGCATATAAGGCAATTATCACAAAATTCTCCCTTAACCGTTTAAGAACTTCAGGGTCTGACCAGACTTTAGCTTCCATCTGCTTACAGTTTGCGCAGGCATGTCCTTTAAAATCAAGTAATACTGGCTTACCCTGTTCTTTTGCACATGCAAGACCCTGATAATATTCATAGTAACCGGTCAGTCCCAGCGGCATATCGAAAATGTCATCATATTTAGGTACAGAGCACTGTTCACTTAATGAAAGCGGAGAAAATTGTTTGGAAGGATCAAGTGCGTTTCCTGACATTTTTCCGGACATATTAAATCCGGAGGTCTCCTGTGATGGCAAAAGAGACGATAATCCTTTAAGCGGTGCACCGAACAATCCGGGGATCAGATAAACGACAAATGAAAAAACTGCAATTATCAGAAACAGCCTGAAGGTTCCTATAAAAGGGAGATCACTGTCGTGACTGAATTTTATCTTTCCCATAAGATATAATCCAAGGAGTGAAAATATTACAATCCATATTGCCAGATATATATCTCGCGAAACTATTTTCAGATTATAAACACTGTCGATGGTCATCAGGAATTTAAGGCTGAAGGCAAGCATTATAAAGCCCAGAACAACTTTTACCGAGTTGAGCCAACCTCCCGATTTAGGTAATCTGCTCATTATTGAAGGGAATAGTGCGAAAATTGTAAATGGCAGGGCGAAAGCCAGTCCAAATCCCAGCATACCCAGCACAGGGCGGAGCACATCGCCTGAAGCAGCCTCAACAAGAAGGGCGCCTACGATCGGACCGGTGCATGAGAATGAAACGATAACAGTTGTCAGACCCATGAAAAAAGCTGCGGCAACACCACCTCTGTCTACTTTTGAATCGGCACCTGTTGCCCATCTGTTTGGCAACACTATTTCAAAAGCCCCGAAGAAGGAGATGGCAAAAAGAACAAAGAGCAGAAAAAACAAAAGATTTGGGATCCAATGTGTACTCAGGGTATTGGCGAAACCTGCACCGGCGCTTGTGAGAGACACAATTATTCCAAGGAGTGTATATATAAAAACCATGGAAATACCGAATATTAGTGCCTTAATTACCGATTTGGTTTTATTTTCGGATCCCTGCGAGAAAAATGCTACGGTCATGGGGATCATTGGGAACACACATGGGGTAAGTATCCCTGCAAAACCTGCCAGAAGTGAAATAAGGAAAAACCTGACCAATCCGCTTTTCTGTACGGGGACTTCCACGGACCGGATTTGCTCTGCTTCTGTTAGGGAAGCCATGGAAGGACCCCCATCACCTATCTTGATTTTAAATTCGACATCTTTAGGGGGAGAGCATGCTTTGTTATTGCACGACATATAATTTACAATCCCGCTAACTGTGAAAGATGAGTTTTCAGAAGTGATTTTCTGTCTGAACTCTCCTCTATCGCTGAAGGTCTTTATTTTAAATCCAAAAGCCTCATCAAAAATTTCTTCCGGTACGGTAACTTCAAATACCCTACCATCAAATGTTAATCCGGCGATCGTGTCAAAAGTGAATGAGGTGGGTATCGGACCATTTTCAGGAATATCCATTGAATATATATGGGAGTTCTTCTCAATTGAGGCAATGAAGATTAATTCGTAATTATTATTGTCTTTCTTTTCATAGCTGAAATCCCAGGTTACAGGATCATAGATCTGGGAATAGGCATTTAGATTGAATAACAGAATAAATGCAAAGTATTTCAGTTTATTGAACATCGCCGGTGATTTAAATTATATCCGTAAAATTAACAAATCTGTCAAAAGACAAACATAAAATCGGATATGATGGTTCAAAAAAAAGAATCGGGATTATGCGAGATCTATTTCATTATCTTCTCTGTCGAAGAAATGATATTCAAGCATGTGATAGGAAGTTACTGCCTGTACCTTAATAAGTATTTTATATTTTAAGTTCCATTTCCTGAATATGGGAAAGATTCCATGCCGAAGGAATGAAGCGACAAAAGGATGAACGTTCAGGGTTATTTTATGAGTTTTTATCTTATCAACTATAAATGAAAGAGCGCTTTCGAGTTCATCGGTAAACAGTATTGTCGGCCGGGTTTGTCCGGTACCCTGGCAGGAAGGACACTTTTCATCTGTTACAATATTCATTTCAGGTCTGACCCTCTGCCGTGTGATCTGCATCAATCCGAATTTTGAAAGAGGAAGGATATTATGTTTGGTTCTGTCGTTTGCCATGATCTCCTTCATCTTGTCGAAAAGAAGCTGTTTATGCTCAGACGATTGGAGATCAATGAAATCGACCACAATAATTCCACCCATATCTCTTAGCCTTAGCTGCCGGGCAATTTCCGTAGCAGCTTCAATATTTACCTCAAGTGCATTAGTCTCCTGGTTATTCCCGGATCTTGACCTGTTTCCGGAGTTGACATCAATTACATGAAGCGCTTCAGTATGTTCAATTATAAGATATGCCCCATGCTTAAAGGAGACAGTCTTGCCAAAAAGAGCCTTAATCTGCTTATTGACATTAAAATGATCAAAGATCGGAAGTGTTCCCTTGTAATATTTTACAATATTTTCTTTTTCAGGAGCTATCTCCCTGATATAGTGTCTGATATCATCAACCAGAGCAAGGTCGTTTACATGGATGCTGCTAAATGTAACGTTCAGCATATCCCTCAGGATAGTAGATGTCCTGTTCATTTCGCCTATGAACAGCTTTGGTGTTTTTGTTTCTTTCCTTATTGTTGTAAAAGTGGATTCCCATTTTTTCACAAGTTCCTTGAGCTCGGCATCAAGAACGGCGACTTTCCTCCCGTCTGCCACGGTTCTTACGATTACTCCGTAGTTTTTTGGTTTTATGCTCTGTACCAGCGTTTTAAGTCTGTTTTTCTCTTCAGCGCTTTCTATCTTTGAAGAGATTGATACTTTGTCGGAAAATGGTATTAAAACAAGGTTCCGCCCGGCAAGTGATATCTCAGATGCAAGCCGTGGCCCTTTTGTTGAAATTGGTTCTTTGGTTATTTGTACAATGACGGTTTGGCCGGTAGTAAGAACATCGGTTATCTTTCCGTCCTTGTCAATATCATCTTCCGGTTTGAATTTATGAAGCGGACTTATACGTCCCTGCCTTTGGACAGCGGTGGCATAAAATTTATGCAGAGTTCTGAACTGGGCACCCAGGTCGAGATAATGAAGAAAAGCATCCCTTTCGTAGCCGACATTAACGAAGGCAGCATTCAAACCAGGCATTATTTTTTTTACTTTGCCCAGATATATATCTCCTACTGAGAATTTTACATTGCTCTTTTCCTTATTTAACTCGATTAACTGTTTGTCTTCCAATAAAGCTAAAGACACCTCTGTATCTCCAACATCAATTATTAAATCCTTGTTTACCACGTCACTATATTATTCTGAGGTAATAAAATATCACCTATATGCAATAAGAAATAAACCTAAAGATCGTCAGACCTTTAGGTTTAGAAATTCTGATTTTGGCTACCCGGTAACCTTCTATTTCTTCTTATGTCTGTTCTTCCGCAAACGCTTTTTGCGCTTATGGGTAGCCATCTTATGTCTTTTTCTTTTTTTTCCGCTTGGCATGGAGGAGGTTATTTCTTAACGTGTGATTTAACTTTGGTTATAAACGATTTTGCCGGTTTGAATGCAGGTATATTGTGAGCTGGAATTATTATGGTTGTATTTTTGGAAATATTCCTTGCAGTTTTCTTAGCTCTTTTCTTAACAATAAAGCTTCCGAATCCCCTGAGGTAAACGTTACTTCCAGTTACCATAGAATGTTTTATAGTTTCCATGAAGGCTTCTACAGTTTTCTGAACTGTAACCTTTTCAATACCAGTGTTCTTGGCAATTTCATTAACAATGTCTGCTTTAGTCATTTTCGTGAAGTTTAAAATTCAACAAATTATTTTGAGTATTCTTTTTTTTCAACCCTGCAAATATAAAAATATTATTTATTTAATTTGAAACACTTACATAATAATTTTTTAAAAATCAATTTATTATTGCCTTAATTCCAATGAAATAGGAAAAAAATCATTATAGATAAACTTAAAAAACACCGTTCATGCATTTATTGCATTTTCTCCCGTGACGATTACATAAGGCGCTGATTTTAACGGTGTTTATCTATTAATCCGGGCACCGGTTGAAGTAAGGTGAATTTTTTGTAACTTTACGTTAAAATAAATTTAAACTTAAAATCTTAACAATATGTCAATCAACAAGGTGATACTGGTGGGTAATGTGGGAAAAGATCCTGTAATCAGGTATTTCGACAAAGGAGCAGCCAAGGTTACATTTCCTCTTGCTACCAGTGAATCATATAACAATCAGCAGGGGGAAACCATTACTTCAACTGAATGGCATAATATAGTTTTGTGGCGTGCTCTTGCAGAGGTTGCCGAAAAAACAGTAAAAAAGGGATCGCAGGTTTATATCGTAGGTAAAATAAAAACAAGATCCTATGTAGATAAGGAAGGTAATAATAAATATATAACCGAAATCCTTGCTGATGCATTTATAGTGCTTGACAAGAAACCGGCAGGTGTTACCGGAGCAACAGTATCGGAAGCAGGCAAAGATTTTGTTTCCGGCAGGGAACCAGCTAATCCGGAAATAAATGATCCGCCCGCACCCTACCAGACATCAAGCGAGGATGATCTCCCTTTCTAAAAAATCATAACAAAAGTATTTCAATTGGAATCTGGTTACATATTTCTGTTTTTATCACAAATTTCAGGTGTATCTCCTCATACTCCTGAATTAAAACTAATTACCGGGTTTATCATTCTGGTGCTATTGCTTTTTGTCTCAGCTTTGATGTCAGCCTCTGAAGTTGCCTATTTTTCCCTTGGTCCTGATGACCTGGAAAAATTAAAAAACAACAAATCCAAACAGGCAAGAACTGCATTGAAACTTCATGGATCTCCCGAAAAACTTTTAAGCACAATACTTGTAGCGAATAATACCGTAAATATTACAATTGTCCTATTGTCTGCTTTTTTAAGCTCCATATTGTTCGACTTCAGCGCAAACCCTATGCTGGGCTTTATTGTTGAAGCGGTGGTAATTACTTTTATTTTGCTTTTCTTCGGAGAGATTATGCCAAAAGTATATGCAACAAGGAAGCAGATACCAATGGTATTGTTAATGGCAGGCATGCTCACTTTGCTTCAGAAGCTTTTCACTCCCATCACGTCGCTTTTAATATTATCGACTTCATTTGTAAAAAAAAGAACCGGAACACAACATTCAAATATCAGCATGGGCGACCTTTCCGATGCACTGGAACTTGCTTCTGACGATATTAATGAGGATGAGAAAATCCTTAAGGGGATTGTAAACTTTGGGAATATTAATGTCAGTGAAATAATGACCTCCAGGATCGATGTCACCGCTCTTGATGTAAAACTAAGTTTTAACAAAGTAAAATCAATAATTATTGAATCGGGATTTTCAAGGATCCCAGTTTACGCAGGATCATTTGATAGTGTCAAGGGTATTCTGTACGCAAAAGACATTCTTCCATATACGAACAACCCTGACAATTTTAAGTGGCAATCGCTCATGAGACCTCCTCATTTTGTTCCTGAAACAAAAAAGATTAATGATCTGTTAAAGGAATTCCAGCTGAAAAAGAACCATATTGCCGTGGTAATTGACGAATACGGAGGAACATCAGGTATAATAACACTTGAAGATGTCCTTGAAGAAATAGTCGGGGAAATTACTGATGAAAGCGATGAGGATGAGACCTTGTATCGTAAGATCGATGAGAAAACATTCATTTTTGAGGGGAAAGTTCTGCTGAATGATTTTTATAAAATACTTGAAGTTGAAAATGATGTATTTGAGGATGTCAGAGGGGAATCAGAGACTCTGGCAGGTCTGGTTCTTGAACTTACCGGTGAAATTCCTCAGAAAGACCAGGTTATTACATTTCGAAATTTCATCTTCAAAATTGAAGCTGCAGACAAAAGAAGAATTAAGGAAATAAGGGTTGAATTAGAAGATGAAAATGAGGAAAATAAGTAGTTTAAGCATATTCCCGCTGGTATTGATTTTGTATTTTCTCTGCAGCTGCCGGGAGGTATCTGTACCTAAACCAAAAGGATATTTCAGAATTGACCTTCCCGGAAAAAACTATATTCCGCTTGAAGAAAGTGATCTTCTTTCCCACCTTCCCCTGGCATTTGAATACCCATCCTACGGGAAAATCTCTCTGGGGGCTTATAAAAATACTGAATCGGGATTTTTCAATATTGAATTTCCTGCTTTCAAGGCCGTAATTTACCTTACCTACAAGGATATAAAGGGGGATCTTGCACCACTTATAGAACAGACATATACAATGAATGTCAAAAACCATGTTATTAAAGCAGATGCAATTGATGAACAAATCATTAATAACAAGGATAGTAAAGTATATGGAATACTGTATGATCTGAAAGGAAATACGGCCACTGCGGTCCAGTTTTATGTTACGGACAGCATAAAGCATTATCTTCGGGGGTCATTATATTTTGAGTCTGAACCAAATGGTGACTCGCTGGCACCGGTAATTGATTTCTTCAGAGATGACATTATTCATCTTATTGAAACTCTGGAATGGGAGAAAAAATAAATGTAGAGTAGTAAAATGGGCTGTATTTCGAAACATTATCTTAACGAATTTACTATTCTTGGGGTCTGGAAAATTGAGGAGGATCTGAACAGCCTTCTTAAACTGGTTGAAATGGACAATGCCGATAAAAAGAAATACAAAGCTTTTGCCAGCACATCAAGAAAACTTGAATTCCTAAGTGTCAGAGCCCTTCTTCATGAACTTCTCGGGAAAGATGCAGGTATCGTTTATAATAAGAACAACAAACCTTTTCTGAAAGACGGTTCAAGGTTTATAAGTATTTCACATTCTCACCGGCTGACTGCTATCCTGCTGAGCATAAATGAAAAAGTCGGAATTGATCTCGAGTACATGAGCACCAACATTGGGCGCATTGCATTCAAATTTATTAACAGGAGAGAAAAGATCACAAAGGACCCGGAGAACCGTAAATACCACCTTTACCTTCACTGGTGCGCCAAGGAAGCCCTTTACAAAATCTGCGACAAGGAAGGTATCAGTATCCGCAAAGATATTACGATAGAGCCGTTTGAAGTCAGAGAATCGGGGGAAATAAAAGGCAAGGTACAGAATGAAAAAATAAATGAATTATTCGACCTGTTCTATACCAGATACGATAATTACTCAATTGTTTGGACAAAAAAGAGCTATGATAAAGTATAGTTTTCCCAGGAAAAAAAGTATTGCCCTTCTACTTGACCCAGATAAAACTACTGATGAGAAACTGAAGAATATTCTGAAAATTGCCTCAGAATACAAAGCTGATTATATATTTGCCGGAGGAAGTCTTACCTTTAACAGCATTGATAATCTGATTGATGCAATTAAGAGATCCTGTAAAATTCCGGTAATCCTCTTTCCCGGGAACCTGCTTCAGCTGAGTTATAAAGCAGATGCAATCATGCTTCTTTCACTAATCTCAGGACGTAATCCTGAATTACTTATTGGCAATCATGTAATTGCAGCTCCATACCTGAGAAGCATAAGGGAAAAACTAATTTCAGTAGGGTATATCCTTATCGGAAGCGGACAAAAGACTTCTGTGGAATATATCAGCCAGACTGAAGCGATACCTTCTGATAAACCGGATATTGTTGTAGCAACCGCCCTTGCCGGGGAGATGCTGGGGCTGAGTATGATTTACCTGGAAGCTGGAAGCGGATCTCCGGAGACTGTTCCGGCAGAAATTATCAGTGCAGTCAGAAACAATGTATCTGTTCCCATAGCTGTAGGAGGAGGTATTAAACTTCCCGGGGAGGTATCGAATGCTTTTAATTCCGGTGCGGATCTTATTATTCTTGGCAACGGATGTGAAAAAAATCCGGGATTGCTTGCAGATGCCTGCAAAATAAGAGATAATTTAAGGAATCAGATTTCTACCTGAATAGTTCCCACATCGTTTCACCAGTGCAGGAGTTTGGGTAAGGCACTTTGCAAAGAGATGAAAGTGTTGCTGCTATATCCGTCATATTCACTTTTCGCATTACGAGTGATCTGTTAACCGTCCATCCATACCAGATTAAAGGAACATGCGAATCATAACCATACGGCGAATTATGGTTGGTAAGCTGATCACCTTCCCTTTCCACCCAACCTGGATTTAAGGTAACAATAACGTCACCTGACCGCTGGGGACTGAAGTTATTTATAATTTTCTTCAGATGACCGTTCCCATAATCGTTCGCTTCAAAAGCTGAATAAGGATATGCAGATGATACTCCGGTTAGCTGGTTCATAAACCTGGAAACTTTTTTCTGAATATCTTCAAGCGGAATCCTGGCATCTTCAATAAGAGTACGGTTCAGGAATATCTGCTTCTCTGAATAACCCTTTACCCAGGCACCTTCGCCATAAATGGCATTCAGATAGCTTCGAAGCAATTGAAGAGCCTGATTCTGTTTAAAATAGCCGGCTGGTATGCGCATGCTCTCCATAACAGCCGGTATCTCCGAAACTCCATGTGTTGCTGTCAGATAAACAAGTATGTTTTTCTTGCCCAGTCTGTCATTGAGATAAGTGAGGAGTGTCTCGATCTCTTTATCGAGCCTGAGAATAGCATCGCCTGCTTCAACTGAAGAGGGACCAAACCTGTGACCAATATAGTCAGTAGAAGAATAACATATTCCCAGAAAATCAGTAATTTCATCCTGTCCCAGACTATCGGCTTCTACAAGCCGTAAGGAGAAATCGGTAGTGAATGTGTTGCCAAAAGGTGTCTCCCGCAATATTGAATAGTCTTTCGGTGAATTCCGGGAACCTTTCTGGCTTAGTTTTTTAAGATCATAAGGGAAAAAATTATGGCCATTAAATCCGGTTTCAAATTTATTAGAATCAGGAAGACAATTTGAATAATCAGCTTCAGGTCTGAGAAGATTCCAGCTACCATTCAGATAAGTGTCCGCATGCTTCATGGCATTGAAATCGTTTACCCACGATGGAAGGGCTTTCATATAATATGAAGATGTCATCCATGAACCGGTGATATTATCGTACCAGAAGGCGCCATCGGCGGCATGGCCTGCTGAAAAAATTGCCGAATACTCTTTTAATCCTACAGCATAAACCTTTGACATCATGTTTGTCGACATTTTAAGTTCATCGGTAAATGTGGAAGCCTGAAGGTTTACAGGAGAATGCAAACCCGTTTCATAGCTGCCTCCTGCCGGATCAACATTAATATCCTTTGTGCAATAGATAAGCTCATTTTTCAGAGGCAGGTACCAGCTGTCGGAAGTAATACCATGATATGAGGGTTCTGTTCCTGTTGAAATAGTCGAATACCCGGGAGCACCCTGAGTAAGTATATAATCGAAAGAAGCATTCCTGAAAAAAGTACCCTCATTAATAAGCTTCTTAATACCGTTCTCAGAAAGCCGGTCCCTGAACTTCTCAAGCTGATCAAACCTTAACTGCTCAACCACAATACCAACAATGAGCCTTGGCTTATCAGGAGGCAGGTAAGCACCCTGTCCGTACATCTTTACTATGGCAGACAGAAACAATATAACCGTTATTAATTTTTTACTGATCATTGTTAAATTTTATCCTGTAATACAAACGGATTTTAATATCATTTCAATAATTAAAAACAAAATGCAAAAGTAGCGGTTTTCCAATGAGAAACAACAGCAAGGGATGATTAATAAGGCTTACCTGATCACAACAAAACGGCTCCGGTACGAAATGGCTGATTGTCTGCCTGAAAACAAAACACTGTAAGTGCCTGCTGCCAGATGAGAAATATCCAGCCGGACAGGTATTTCGTCAACAGCTTCAGTATCATAATCAGCAACAATCAAACCTGCAGAATTAAATATCTTGATATTAACGGCTCCGTTGATTTTTCGCGGCAATACAGCTTTGATCATGTAAGATCCGGGATTTGGATACAAAACCGGTTCGTCTTTTTCAGCAGTATCAACAGGATTCACGGTAGAAACCATTTCTACTTTGAGACTGGTTTTTTGCAGTGACATTACTGAAACATCCCGCACAATAGTTTCCCTGTAGCCCGTTGCAGTGAAAGTAAGATCCCAGATCCCTGGTTCAATAAATCTGATAAATTTGCCGGTAAGTGTATCCGAATAAATATGTGAGTTATCTTTATCGTGACCGGAAATAAATATTCCGGCCGGAACAGGATGGCCGGTTTCAGAATCAATTACCTGACCCTGAATTCCATAAAGTGCATTCCCGAGATAACCCAGCAGAGACTCCTTATTATATTTCCATAAATCGGGCAGATCGAACGCCGGTGTAACATAATCATCGTCAATTTCAATTGTAAGTTCCCTTCCCTGAAGTTCATATGTCACATAATCCTGCCTGCCTCCGTAAACCGGGTACCACTGGTATCCATTGGTAACTCCGTTATCAAGGTAATCCATGTACCCGCCGACGGAATAAACATGCACCGTATCTGCATAAGTCCTGGCGATGTTATAAAACCAGTCTTTATCGGCATGATCCCCTGACCAGCGGTCCCAGGGATAATTTACAACTTCTGTACCCGAATGAAAATTTGCGGAAAGAACAAACCTTCGCCGGGCCAGAAACCTCATCATATCAATAGTCTCAATCTGCCTTGTTGTTACAGGAGCCAGAGGGTCGGGGAAATTACGGTTGAGGTCATAGCCGTTGTCATTACCACGCACCGGTAAATAAATTTCATTCCCGTTGTTAAAAGTACCATCCGGATTTGCAAGGGGATTAATCCAGATCTCAAGATTATCAACCAGATCCTTTATTCTGTTTTCAAGGTTATAGTTTTTTAAGAGATACTCCGATAGTCTGAGCAAAAGAACAAATCCACCTGTCTCATCCCCATGAATTGATGATGTGAAAAAGACTTCAGGTTCACCCTCATCCGCCGTGGTGTTGTCGGAGATCTTCAGAACAAGCACGGCTTTGCCCTTTATGCTTTCACCAATTGTATCGAGCCGGCATAATGAAGGATATTCAGCTGCATAAAATCTCATAATTGAATCGTACTGAGTATAGGTCGGATAGCTGTCCCAGTACATAGCCTTTTGCATATTCTCTGAGCTGATAACTCCGATGTCAGCTTTCCTTTCAGCAAATGAATAATCATATCCGGCTGCGATGAACCATTCCAGGGTAAGAGGGGAAATTATTATACTGACACTTTTATCTTTGACAGATCTTATCGAAACATTTCTGCTCAGATGACCTATGTTTTCGTATCCAGGGTATGGAATGACGACTTCAGCCTGTCCGAATCTTCTGACTAAATCCCTAAGTTTGTCCGGTTTATCTGTATCCTGCGGGTAGCAAAAGTCCGTTAAAAAAACTATAAAGAAGATCAGTATTGTGAAGCGTCTTACCATAAAAGGTTCATACATTGAATCTAATATGGAGGATATCACCATCGTCGACAATATAGGTTTTACCCTCGATATAAAACTTGCCGGCCTCTTTGCAGGCATGTTCTGACCCAAGAGTTATGAAATCGTGGTATTTCATGACCTCTGCCCTTATAAATCCTCTTTCAAGGTCGCTGTGGATTACTCCTGAAGCCAGAGGAGCAGTCATACCTTTTTTTATTGTCCATGCCCTGATTTCTTTGGGACCCACGGTAAAAAAAGTCTGAAGGTTAAGCATCTTGTATGCAGCCCGTACCATTTTATCAACTCCCGGTTCATCAAGACCGGCATCTTTAAGGAAAGCCTGACGATCCTCAATGCTTTCAAGTTCTGCAATCTCAGCTTCAGTTTTTCCGGCAATAACAAGTATCTCAGTGTCCTTCTCCTTAAGGGCTTCTCTGACATTTTCAACGTATTTGTTACCTGTCTGTGCTGATTTTTCATCAACGTTGCACACGTACATTACAGGTTTCATTGTAAGCAGAAAGAGATCATCAACATGTTTTTTTTCTTCAGGCGTTATAACAAGTGTCCTTGCATTGTTGAAGTTGCCAATATGATCCTTGAATTTTGAAAGGACTTCGCATGAGTGTTTTGCATCTTTATCACCCGTCTTGGCTGCCCGTTCAAGACGCTGGAGTTTCTTTTCCACCGATTCCATGTCTTTTACCTGCAGTTCAAAGTCGATGGTTTCCATGTCGCGGACCGGGTCGACAGAGCCATCGATATGAGGCAGTGTTTCATCATCAAAGCAGCGGAGGACATGGATAAGTGCATCAGTGTTTCTAATGTCACCAAGGAATTTATTACCGACCCCTTCTCCTTTATTTGAACCGCGGGCAAGGCCGGGGATATCAACTATCTCGACTGTCGTAGGAACAATCTTTTCCGTAACCTGATGTTTCTCAAGCTCATAAAGCCGGGGGTCAGGAACCTGAACCACCCCGATATTTGATTTGGTGGCGCTGAAAGCAAAGGCATTTGTTTCTCCTTTTGTATTGGAGATGCAATTGAAGATCGTTGTCTTTCCGACATTTGTAATTCCTAGAATTCCGCATTGAAGTGCCATCAGTTATCAGGATTGATTTACTTTTGCAAATTTATCATTATTCCTGATTCAAATCAACCGTGGGAGGTAGTTCTCCAAGTAAAGTCAAGTTTCGGGGATCCGGGAAGTTACGGTTTCCAGTCACGGATAATTATCCTGTCTTTAAAAAGCTTTACTTCAAGCTTTTGTTTTGCCTACCGAAGGGAGACCACCTAAGGTAATCCGGTACCGGCATCCCCGACTGATTTTTAAAGATTAATTTCTGCTTTAAGATATTCTAGAAGATCGCCGGGAGAGAAAGTTTTTTGTTCTCCTGTCTCCATTTTTTTAAGGACAATGTTATTTTTTTTAATCTCCTCCTCCCCTGCAAGAATTGTATATGGGATCTTTTTAGCATCGGCATACGACATTTGCTTCTTAAGCTTTATAGTATCAGGATAAAACTCGGTAACAATACCAAGTTCTCTTAAATTATGCCTGAGTTTAAGTGCATATTGTGTTTCTTTTTCACCAAAATTCAGTATAAGAATCTGTGTCCCCGATGTTGCAGCATCATTAAATAGGCCCAGCTGGCTCATTACGTCATATATCCGGTCGGCTCCGAAAGAAACACCTACGCCCGATACACCTTCCAGTCCAAAAACTCCAGTCAGATTATCATACCGTCCTCCCCCGCATATACTACCTATACTTACCTCAAGTGCCTTAACCTCAATTATGGCGCCCGTATAATAGTTTAATCCCCGGGCTAGTGTCAGATCCAACTCAATCTCACTTTTAAAACCAGAACTGCTTATGTACGAAAACAGGGTTTGCAGTTCTGAAATCCCATCCATACCAGTCTCCGATCCTTTCAGGATAATTTCGAGTTCTGAAAGCTTTGTCGCGGTATCTCCCGACAGATTAATAACCGGCTGGAGCTTCCCTATTGACTCAGGAGGTATCCCTTTTTCTGCAAGTTCTTTATTTACAGATTCAAGGCCTATTTTATCAAGCTTATCTATTGCAACTGTAATATCTGTGATTTTCGCGGCTTCACCTATATATTCTGCAACTCCGGCAAGCACTTTCCTGTTATTAATCTTTATTACAGTCGCTATTTTAAGCCTGCTGAAAACTTCATCAATTATTTTTATCAGTTCATATTCATTTAGAAGGGAATTACTTCCGATAACATCAACATCACACTGGAAGAATTCACGGTACCTGCCTTTCTGTGGGCGGTCGGCCCGCCATACCGGTTGTATCTGATATCTTTTGAAAGGGAATACTATATCATCGCGATGCTGGACTACATAACGTGCAAACGGTACAGTAAGATCATACCTTAATCCCTTCTCGCAAATAAGGGATGATATTCTGCCAGGTTCTGCTTCAAGAAGATCATTTTTGTCAACGCCTGATAGAAAATCACCTGAATTGAGTATTCGGAATAGGAGTTTATCACCCTCCTCCCCGTATTTTCCAAGCAGTGTTGACAGGTTCTCCATCGCCGGAGTCTCAATCGGCTGATAGCCGTAAAGTCTGAATACCTGCCTGACCGTATCAAAGATAAAGTCTCTTCTAAGCATCTCCCCGGGAGAGAAGTCACGTGTCCCTTTTGGTATGGAAGGCTTCATTGTTTAAGATAAAAGATAAAAGGAAAAAGACAAAAGTAGGAATAATAACTGAAAGTCAGAATAGTCCATAAAGTCCATAAAGTCTATAAAGTCCTTGAGTAGTCATATTGTCAACAGCGTTATGGACTTTCGACTTTACAGACTAATTAATACTTCTCCGGAACGAATGTCTGCTCAGTTATAGGAGGCCTTACATAAGCTACATCATGTTTCAGGGGAGGAAGCTTGAATGGTTTTCGTGTCAGGTCTTTATATGGGATAAGTGACAGAAGATGGTCAATACAGTTTAGCCTGGCTCGTTTCTTATCATCAGCGGGCACCACATACCATGGTGATTGTTTTGTATCGGTATATGAAAACATTTTGTCCTTAGCCATTGAGTAATCAATCCATTTGTCGCGCGATTCAACATCCATCTGACTGATCTTCCATCTTTTGGTCGGATCCTTGATCCTTTCCTGGAAACGGATCTCCTGTTCGCCGTCGCTGATTGAGAACCAGTATTTAATAAGGATAATTCCTGATCTTATAAGCATTCTTTCAAACTCGGGACATGATCTGAGAAACTCCTCATATTCCTGATTTGTGCAGTATCCCATAACTTTCTCAACGCCTGCCCTGTTATACCAGCTTCTGTCGAACAGCACAACTTCGCCTCCGGAAGGAAGTTCAGAGACATATCGTTGAAAGTACCATTGTGATTTTTCTTTCTCCGTCGGAATTCCTAAAGCCACAATCCGGCAGATCCTGGGATTCAGGCACCCGGAAATAGTCTTAATAACACCGCCCTTGCCTGCAGCATCCCTGCCTTCAAAGATAACTACCACCCTGAGCTTATTGGCTTTTACCCATTCCTGAAGCTTAACCAGTTCAATTGCCAGTTTCCGGAGTTTCTTATTATATTCCTTGTTGGAAAGTTCTTTTTGCTTTTCGGCTTTTACATCATGATAAAGGTTCTTCTTTTCAAAGATCTCAACCTTTTTTTTCGGGCTTTTGGATTTTTCTACCATGGAGGGCAAAGTTAAACAGGATAGAAATATACGAATTTCCCGTCTGTTTAAGAAATTTACCCCTGTAAAATATTACTGGACAAAAGGGATTGAAATCGGATATTTGAAATCCTCTCCCTTTGAAGCTTTTACACTGGCGATTATTATGCAGATAACCTTTAGTGTGATTAAAAAGATTACTATAGGAATACCCACAATAATAAAGCATAGGGGAATAGACAGGAAAATATAAAGCAGGATTGACAGCTGGAAATTAAGCGACGATTTCCCATTCTGGTTAACCCACTGGGATTCATCTTTTCTGGACAACCAGCATATCAGCGGACCAATAATACTTCCGAAAGGGAAGAAGAATCCGGCAAAGGCCGAAAGGTGACAGAACATTGCCCAGTTCCTTTCTGATTCTGATAGTTCTCTGATCTCTTTCATAACAAATCTTATTTATTTAAAAGACGCCTTTGTTTCAGAATTGCTGCATTTATCAGAATTTCCCCAACCGTTTAAGATCGGCCGGCAATAATCCGTTTGGATTAGCATTATCAATCAGGTGCTGATTGTAATAATACATGTCCGAGTCGTCTGTTCCGATAAGCATTTTAAAGCAATAACCGGTGCCCTTTTCACCAACCGGACCAACTTTATGCAGGATAAGTGTATTGGGAGTCTTTTCCTGGATTGCTTTCATTATTGTCTCTTCAGGCACTATTTTGATACTGTTCCTGTAAATTGCCCTGATTTTATCGGCCGAATTTATTACAGGAGAAAGATCTTCCTGTTTCACGAGGATAGTTTTTTCACTTATTTGCGGGACATTCTTATTATAATATTTCAGAGATCTCCTTCCGGTCAGTGATGGATTTTCAGAGATCATCCTGGCGTGTTTCTGCATAAAGGAGAGAATAGCGCCCAGCTTATATCCGTATTCCAGATCATCTTCACCGGCAGATGAAAGCGGGACGGCGCATATTTCAGGCATCTTGCCTATTTCCCCCACATCTTTCCCCTGGAGAAGATTTATGAAGTTATAGGCGGTTTTCGATTTGTCCCTATCAAAGTTCGTCTGGGTAAGAAGAATAAAAGAAAAGGAGGGATCGGTTCTCCTGGTCTGAAAATCGGCAGTCTTGATAAATTCAAAAGGTGTGATTTTCCAGAACTCTTCCATTGCCCTCCTGACATATACGTTGAAAGGAGAGTTCCCATCTTCAAGTACAACACATGTTTTTGAGGCAGTAAATTGCTTTATCTCACTGCTCACCGGGAAAGGAGCCTGACTGAATAAAAATAAAGGTACTGCTAAAAAAATAAGGGCTGCCTGGATTCTTTTCATAGATCTGCATTAATTTACAGGGAGATACAGTGGATTCTTTTCATTAAACTTCCTGATGTAAACAAATATCATCTCTTTTTTCTTTTTTCGCGGAAGCTGCACATACTCCTCATAGAGCTGACTGTCTTTCATAAGCAGAATTTCGGCATTTTCGACATCATATTCAAGTATTTTCCCTGTTTCAAAATCTATAAGATATTGTTTTAGTTCACTTCGTGCCGAGTTCCTGTAAGGAGAGTAATATGAACCGTATGGTGAGTAATAGTTACCGTAGGAATAGGGTGAATAGTACGGTGAATAGTATGGAGAATAATATGGGGAATAATATGGATCATATCCGTATGGTGAATTGTAGTATCCTCTGTCGTAGGTGGTTATGTCAGCCACAAAATGACAGATATTACCGATAAAAGTTACTCTGCTGAAACTGCCCTGGACCTGAATATTTAATACGCCGTTACGGGAGTATCCCCATATGGAGTTTTTATCAATCTCCTGCCTTACGCCCATTCCATCATAATAGTAGATCTTTTCGCCGGCAAAGAGATTTTTAAAGAAATCTTTGTCGTTGTAATCGGTGGAAGTGAGCAATTTGGCTTTTGGTATCGGAGAGTTTGTCTTCACCTGATCGAAATTGATAAATATACCCTCAGTAAATCTGAAATCGGGAGTATATTTTACCATACCCTCATTCTCCTGCCCCAGAACCTGGAAACAGACTGAAGTATAGATTGATATAGCTGACAGGAGCAGAACCCTGAAAATTTTCTTCATAATGGTGAGTACTTTATATTTCCGGATCAAAAATTGTACCACAGAAACAAAATTAACCTTTTCTTGTAAAGCATGCTAATTTATCAATATGTATATTTATCATATGTCTCGTGGAAACTTAAGTTTCTGGAATTGTTAAATCACATATTATCAGTGGAATACTATGGGAAAACCTGCGTTACCGGCAGGAAAATTTATTTTTATCCCTGAAGATAACCGGTAACAGGAAATATCATGAGATGATATCATCAGTTCCATTCCTCAGAAGGGAAGCGCTCTTCAGTGACGGGGAAGGAATGAAAGTTTCGAATCCCAATGAGTTCCATTTATCATCAACACTCTTTATTGTTTCAGGATCAGAACAGACAATATTTGGCCATGGTCTTGGAAATCCTCCTTCACGGTAATACTTTATAGTTCCGTCTATCAGGACCGAAGACGGGGATATCATTACATGATCCCTTACCGGATCTGAATTGCCGAGTGCCTGCCAGGCAACAGTGAAGATCTCATTTACATTAACCGTATGATCGACTGCCACCACCAGTTTAAAAATGGCTGACATATCACTTTTTCTCAGGAGACCGACAGCTTTGTTAATAGATCCGGGATCTTCGGAAGGATTCACAGAAAGTATCAGAATATTAATTCCTGAATGAAAAAGATCAAGGTTAAAGCTTTTAATAAATGACACAGAAAGCCTGTTGATTAAATCTTCATAAGACAAAGGATGATTACCTTTAACCGGGCTCTTCCTGTCATGAATCTCTTCCGGAAGCTTAGCTGTTGCATCAATTCCTGCTTTGCCGCCGAATGAGAAGCTATCGGATGTGTGATCGAGCACATCCAGAGGTCCCCTCATAAAAACAGTATCTGACTCAACTTCTGTGTTTTCTAAAATGTTGATTATCAGCTCCTCATAATTACGGATATTTACTTTTCCGCTGACAACAACCAGGTATTTTGTAAACATCATCTGTCCGGCGCCAAAGAGTGAGCTTATTACCTTTAATCCCTGTCCCGGGTAGGTTTTGCTGATTCTGACAACCAGAAGATTATGGGCCACACCGGCCGGAGGCATATGGAAATCTTCAATTTCCGGCTGTAAAGCAAGGCGGACCGGAGTAAGAAATATCTTTTCAGTAGCTTTGGCAAGCCAGGCATCTTCCTGTGGCGGGATGCCCACTATTGTTGCAGGATAAACCGCATTTTTTGAATGTGTAATACAGGTAACATGAAACCGGGGATAATAATCGGCTAGTGAATAGAATCCTGTATGGTCGCCAAAGGGGCCCTCCCTTATGAATTCTTCTGCCGGATCAACATATCCTTCGATAACAATGTCGGCATCATCAGGAATAAAAATGCCGTTTGTGATACATTTTACCAGTTTAACTCTTTTTTTTCTCAGGAACCCTGCAAGGATATACTCACTAATATTTTCCGGCAGCGGAGCTGTAGCGGAATAAGTATAGACCGGATCGCCTCCCAGGGTTATGGTGACAGGCATCAGCTTATTGGATCTTTTCCATGCCTCGAAATGGACAGCTCCGGTTTTATGGCGCTGCCAGTGCATTGCAGTGGTTTTATTGTCAAGGATCTGCATTCTGTACATGCCCACGTTGGTACTTCCGGTTTCAGGATTCAGTGTATGTACCATCGGGAGTGTCAGGAAACGACCTCCGTCATGTGGCCAGCATTTAAGGACAGGCAAAACGGAGAGATCAGGATCAGAATGAATAATCTCCTGGCATTTCCCTTTTTTTCTGCTATGCTTCGGGAGGAACTTTGAGACTCTTAGGAGTTGTGGAAGGGCATTTATTTTCCCCCGGAATGTTCCGGATGAGCCAGTGATCAGGCTGAATATTTTTTCGATATCTGATCCGGCTTTGTCTGGGTCAGGCTGATTAAGGGCTAGAGCTATTCGT
>CAYPKL010000056.1:0-4607 GCA_964411285.1 uncultured Rikenellaceae bacterium | reverse complement strand
GAGAGCCCACTATATGCAGCGAATCGTGTGTGGGAAGAATCAGGTACATCGGAGTTTTGCTCTACGATCCGGATAAAATCCTTGAAGCTGCGTCAAATAAGAATGAGAAGGATATTTACGGCGCCCATCTCAGTATGTTTTTAAATCCGAACGACCCAAAAGTGCAGGAGGAAGCCGAAAAACAGGGGATCCCCTTCAATTTACTTGAAGCAGCAAAACAATCACCGGTCTATAAACTGGCTATCGACTGGAAGGTAGCATTCCCGTTGCATCCCGAGTATCGTACCCTTCCCATGGTTTGGTACATTCCTCCTTTATCGCCGGTGGCAGATGCACTCGAGAGCGGGAAAACAGGTCTCAATGGCATATTACCCGATGTGGATGACTTACGTATTCCTAATAAGTACCTGGCCAACATGTTTACCGCAGGTGATGAAGTTCCTGTAATCAATGCACTTAGGAAAATGCTTGCTATAAGATCCTTTATGCGAAGCAAAACAGTTGATAATGAGCAGAATATAAATGTTTTAACCGATACGGGACTAACTCCGGAGGAGACCGGAAAAATGTACGACCTTATGGCCATTGCAAACTATAATGATCGTTTTGTGATTCCATCTTCACACACGGAATACGCCAAAAATGCTTTTGGATATAAAGCAGCATGTGGTTTTACGCACGGAGAGGGTCGCGACCCCGATAAATTAAAAAATCTGTTTGGAGGGATATAGTATGATAA
Organism: uncultured Rikenellaceae bacterium; assembly: GCA_964411285.1. Classification (GTDB taxonomy): domain Bacteria; phylum Bacteroidota; class Bacteroidia; order Bacteroidales; family VadinHA17; genus LD21. The sequence continues at coordinate 3,868 of CAYPKL010000056.1, read as the reverse complement.
AAAGCTATAAAATTCTTTCACTTTTACTCTCTTACCCGAATGCTGAATTACAGGAATTTCTTCCGCAGGCGATTACCGAACTGCAAAATGAGTCATTATTGCCACCGGATAAAATAGAAGAAATCGCACAATTTGTTTCACTCTTCGGTAAAAAGGAGTTAACTGATTGGCAGGCTGAATATGTTCAACTGTTCGACTATTCGCGCAACGCTTCCCTGCACTTATTTGAACATATCAAGGGAGATGCGAAAGACCGGGGACAAGCCATGGTCGATCTTCTGGAATTTTATAATGATAAAGGATGGACTCTGTCTGCCAAAGAATTGCCCGATTACCTGCCAGCATTGCTGGAGTTTTTATCGCTTGGGGAAATCCCGGATGCGGCTGAAATACTGACTGAGCCGGTTCACATCATTAACCGGATTTACCTTGCCCTGAAAGAAAAGGAGAATCCTTACAGGCATATCTTATCTGCTGTCATTTCATTGTCGGCAAAACAACCTGATGAAAAAGCCACTGCGTTGATAATTCAAAATGATAATTCCCCTGGTCCGGATGATGAGTATGAGGAAAAACCAATTGAATTCAGTGGGAATATTTCATGTATTAATTGTAAATAAAATTTGTCATGGAAAATTATTTCAACAATTTCTTGTTCACATATTTTCCCCACATCGCGTTGGCGGTATTCTGGTTTGGCTTAATCACCAGATTTGTTGTTGCCAATAAAACAATACAGGCAAAATCTTCTCAGATACTTGAAAAAAGCGGTATATTAAAAGGAAGTAACCTGTTCCATTATGGAATAATCATGGTCTTTTTAGGGCATTTCTCCCTTTTTCTGCCAGAAAAGGTTTATCATCTGGTGATGACTACCGAAACCAAACGTGTGATTGCCCTGAGTTTGGGAACTCTGTTCGGGATATTGGCTGTTGCAGGTATGTTCATCCTTTTGAACCGCCGGATATTTAATAGGAGAATTAATACAACAAGCACTATTCATGATTATTTTATCCTGATCCTGTTACTTGTTGAAGCAGCCTTAGGATTGGCTTCAACTGCCACAACTGCATCAGTTTCTGTTGCTGAATATGCTTCTCTTGGCATTTGGGCGCAAAAAGTAATAACCTTTCAACCCGATGCCGGTGCTGTAATTGCAGGACACAGTGTTCTGTACAAGATCCACATTACAATCGGATTGATCATCTTTATGATTTTCCCTTATACCAAGTTAATGCACCTGCTCGTCTATCCGGTAGCCTATTTTTTCAGATCGGGTTATCAGTTGATCAGAAAACAGGCATCCAGGTATTGACACGGCAACGGATATTATAAAAGAAGTACCATTTCTGATAATCGAAAGCTAACAACCGTTGAGGAGTATTAAATGGAGCAGCGTTGTTGCTTTCGGACCAGCCTGGCTGAATGAACCTGCATCACTGGTAGTAATAATCTCTGGAATTGATTAAATCTTTCAGTCTTCTGACAGAAAACTGAGCATATCTGAAGCGTTTTTGTTTTCAGGATCAAGTTCCAATACCCTTTTGAAATAACCCTTAGCTTTATCGTAGTTATAGTTTTTCATGTAGGTCCTGCCCAGGTGATACTGCGCTGAAACATGTTGGTCAGCTTTATTCAACAGCTTCTCGAAATAGATTATAGCTTCATCATATTTGCCCGCGGACTTTAATGCAATACCCATATAATAGTTAGCCATCAGAGTTTCAGGACAATACTCAATAAGCTTCCTGTATGCTTCTATGCTTTTATCTTCTTTACCGAGGTGATAATAAGCCAGCCCCAGCCAGAGATATGTCATAGGTAAATGCTTACCGGATTCAATTATTTTGTTGAAAATATTGACGGCTGCTGAAAAATTGGTTGATCTGTAATGGGCAACTCCCAGCCTGTACATTACATATGGACTGTCGGGCTTTAACCTCAGAACCTTTTCACAGTAGCCCATAGATTTTGACATTTCACCAAGAATGTAGTACACATTCGATAATTCGAGCAGAATATGGATATCCTCAGGATTTTCCTTCTCAGCACATTCGAAATATTCTGCAGCCTCTTTCAAATCTCCTTCGAGGAGTTTCATAAATGCATCATCAATACATTTGTTGGCCAGTTGAGTCATTGTATAAATATTTTAAAATTAATAATCTAAGTACGTTCTTTAATTGGGATATAATCCTGTTTCCCAAAAACATTCCTGAATGCTGGACGAATGATCCTTTTGGCAGAAAATGTAAGTTCCTCAATCCTGTGTGTACACCAACCCGATACTCTTCCGATAGCAAACAGGGGAGTATAAAGCTCCTTTGAAATATCAAGCATTGAATATACAAAACCAGAATAGAAATCCACATTGATACAAACAACTTTTGTGGATTTTTCTCCTTTAAATACTCTGAAAACTTCAGGTGTGAGTGCTTCCACAAGTGAATAGAGTTCAAATTCATCAAGGCGTCCTTTTTCAATTGCAAGTTCTTTCGCCTTTGCTTTCAGTATTGCAGCCCTGGGATCAGAAATAGTGTACACGGCGTGACCGATCCCATATATCTTGCCGGAAAAGTCATTTGCCTTTTTATTAAGTATCTTAAGCAGATGTGCTTTCACTTCCTCTTCATCCTTCCAGTTCTTTACATTAATTTTCATATCCTCCATCATTTCCAGGACCCTGACATTTGCCCCGCCATGAAGAGGTCCCTTTAATGATCCTATTGCAGAAGTTATTGATGAATAAATATCGGTTTCGGAGGAGCTGGTTACTCTCATTGTAAATGTGGAATTATTACCACCCCCATGTTCAGCATGAAGTACAAGAAGCAGGTCGAGCAGATCAGCCTCAAGTTTTGAGAATCCGTTGCAGTCACCTTTTATTAAATAAAGGAAATTCTCAGCTGTAGTCATTCCGGGCTGCGGGTGACGGATTGAAAGAGTCTTCCCTTTGTAGAGGTGTCTTAATGCCTGATAAGAATAAGCAACTATTGTCGGAAATTTTGCAATGATGTTTAACGATTGTTTTATCATGTTATCCAGGGCGATACTATCCGGTTTTTCATCAAGGGTATATAATCCCAGTACCGACCGGGCAAGAATATTAAGCACATCTTTACCTTTCATCGAAAGTATCATGTCTTTTGTAAAATCATCAGGCAGAGCGCGCAATGAAGCCAGATGTTCGGTGAACTCTTTAAGCTCTTCTTTATTTGGAAGATGTCCTGTCAGCAGTAGGAAAACGGTTTCATCAAATCCATGCCTCTTGTCTTTCTGAAATCCGGCCACAATATCTTCAATTTCGATACCCCTGTACAATAATCTTCCGGGAACAGCAACAACTTTGTCGCCTTCCTTCTTATAACCAACCACTTCTCCGACCTTTGTCAGTCCAACCAGAACGCCGGATCCATCTGCATTCCGTAAGCCACGTTTTACATCATATTTCTCAAATAATTCACTATCAATCTGGCACGATTCCCTGACAGATTGTTCCAGCTGTGAAAAAAATCCCTTGTCTTCCATTTGCATATCTTTTATTGGTTGGTTTTAAATGTTTGAGATTATTGCATCAGCAAATTCTGAAGTTTTTAGAAGTTTTGCATTCTCAGTCAGCCTGTGAAAATCGTAGGTAACCATTTTACTCTGTATGGTCTTTTCGAGCCCCTTGTATATATTAATTGCCGCTTCATCCCATCCTATATATTCAAACATCAATGCTCCCGAAAGAATTACAGAACCTGGATTGACCTTATCCTGACCGGCGTATTTCGGAGCTGTACCATGAGTGGCTTCAAAAATTGCATGGCCTGTCTCATAATTTATATTTGCCCCTGGTGCAATTCCAATTCCTCCTACTATTGCT
>CAYPKL010000055.1:0-5886 GCA_964411285.1 uncultured Rikenellaceae bacterium | reverse complement strand
ACAGGAGCAATTACGTCGAGGTTTTTGACCCTGTCCTTTACCATTGCAAGGTTTTTTCTCATATTCACAAGGTCATTTTTTATAGTCTCCACATTAACAGTCCGGAAAAGAGAGTCCTGTTTCTGACGTTCCTGAAAAAGTTCTTTTGATTGTATTGCCATATCAAGGTCCTCTTTTGAGCGGATAAACTCCTCCCTCGAGATGAGGTCATCTTTTATAAGCATTTCATTTTGATTATAAATACGCTTTTTCCTTTCAATATCATATTTGAGTGTGACAAGTTCTCTTTTAATTGAAAGCCTCTCCTGTTCCATCGTAATCTGGGTATTCCTCAGAAAATTTTCTTTTTCGGCAAGTTGTCCCTCGCTGTTTAGAATATTGAGGTACAGGTCAGGATTAGAGAGTTTTAGAATTACATCTCCCTTTTTGACCATTGTTCCCTCTTCAATAAGTTTCTCCTCAACCCGCCCTCCCTCCTGGGCGTCGAGCAAGATGGTACTGATAGGTTCGACTGTCCCCGGGACTGTTATGTAATCGTTGAACTGACTTTCGGTGACAGTTTCTATTATAAGTTTTTCTTTTTCAACCTTATAAGTGGAGGTACGGTCAGCAAAGAAAGCCATATAGATAAGGGCGATCATTGCAAGACCTATACCCAGATATCCGATATGTTTCAGCCGGATTCCTTTTTTCTTTTCAATTGGTTTATCCATTGTCTCAAGGGGAGTATCCATTTCAGCTATGTTTATAAATTTATTTTTTACTAATGTTTCTTCATATAATAATTTATTTAATGGTATGATGGAACCTCCATGTAGTTGATTATTATATTATTGTGTTTGTGAATGCAAATACATGGAGGTTTCATATTCTCCAGTGCAATAGAACTGAATTGTAAGACGCCTTATGAGCATCTGCAGTTTTGTTCTGATTGCTTCTGTTTCCGCCTTGAAAAGAGTCGTTTTGGCAGCAGAATAATCCGTGACATCTATAAGACCTGTTTCGAACTTTTTTTCAACGGCATCAAACGATTTCTTATTGAATTCCAGATTTGCCCTGGCAGCTGCATACTCATCCTGACCTCTGCTTATATTCAGGCATGCACTTTCAATCTCGGAATACAATGAGTTTTTTTCCAGTTCCAGCCGTAACTGGGTATCATTCCTGTTTATTTTAGCCAGCTTTATATTCCGTCCATTTGTATATCTGTTAAATATTGGTATTTGGAGGGAGACATACACAGACTGGCTGTTATTGTTTTTAATCTGACGTGAGTATGGATCCTGTTCAGATGCTGCTCCGCTTAATATTTTGTAAAAACCTGTATACATTGCACCTCCTAGTATCAGGCTTGGAGCAAGAGTGCCTTTGGCTGCGGAAAGTTGTTTTCTTGATGCAATAAGCTCATAGTTAATTACTTTGAGTCTGGGAAGTGTCTGGGATGCAATATTATAAATACTGTCGGTTTGTATTGGTTCATTTGAAATTATTATTTCATCCAGTTCAGGAAGCAGAATTTCAAAATCGGTTCCGGGTTCAATCTGAAGGAGTTGCTTAAGATCAGTTACAGCTTTGCTTGAGTTGTTTTTGGCTATAGTAAATGAAAGTTTATCTTCCGACAGTCTGCTTTCCATTTCATATTGCCGCGATAAAGCTTCCCTGCCTGCTTCAACTGTCTTTTGGATCCTGAAGAGCTGTTTTTCAGAAAGATCTGTCTGTAATGCTGCTGCATTTTCAAGCCCTTTTGCATATAAAGCCTGATAAAATGCTCCCAGGATACTTACAATGAGTGTGTTCCTTTCTACTTTTTCATTTTCAAGGCCTGCCTTGAGCATAAACTTGTTTGCAGAAACAGTATTTATAGAAGCAAAGCCGTTAAAGACCGATACATTTGAAACCAGAGAAAAAGAATTGCTGATGTTCTGCTCGAAGGTGATAAGGTTGGTGACCGGATCAATCGACCTGCCGAAACCGACATTTACATCTGATCCGAAGTTGAGGTTGGGAAGCATACCCAACCTTGATTTTGTAAAGTTTGTTCTGTCAATTTCCGACTGCAGTTTTTGTCTCTGGAGGCCAATATTATTAGTCAGGGCATAATCAATGCACTCCTCCAGTGTCCATTTTTTTTGTGCAGATAATTGCGGAATGGAAATGATCAGGATAAATAGTATTGTGCAAATTAATCGCTTCATCTGTTATGATACTTTTTATTATTTAATCAAAGAGAATGCCATGTTTGTAATTACATGTAATTCAGTATTATAGCAAATGGATTTATTTGATTACTGTAAATATATTAGACACAGTTGTGTATAATAAAAAGACAGGCGCAATTGATCGCCTGTCCTGGTTTCTTTGGAATTGCTTCCGGCAGCGTTGCCGGTCGCATTTTATTTTATGATCCTGCAAATTCGATAGGTATGGAATGATGCAATCATAGCTTCAGTACACGCACTTTAAAGCCTCATCGGCAAACGCATGCAAAAGCTTCAGATCGGCTTCAAAAAAATGATCGGATGGAGATAGAATAAACCCGCCGCCTTCACCAGCCGCTTCAAAACACCTTCGGACTTCCCTGCGTGTCTCTTCCTCTGGACATCCGGTGAAGAAATGAAACTGATCGAATCCTCCTATCATGCATACTTTTTCGCCGATACGCTGTTTTGCTTCTTTAAGTATTATGTCGCCTCCCATAGCAGTTGGTGTGAATGTCTCCATAGCATCAGGTTTCATCCCTGCAATGTTCTCCAGAATGGGCATCATCCCACCACATGTGTGATAAACAATTCTCTGGCCAGCTTCATGAGCACAAGCAATAAGAGAAGAATCGTAAGGAGCAACAAATTCATCAAAAATGTCTGGTGAAATTACCGTGGTTGAAGCATCTCCGCCTCCAAGTTCAAGAATGTCATATTTTGCACCTTTAAGCGACTGAATGAAAATCTTTTTCCTTTCCATCAGTATCTTCAGGAATGAATGGACCCATTCAGGATCCTGTAAAGCGGCTGTTATCAGATTCTCAATCCCATACATGCATGCCGCATCCTGCCAGCATCCCGGCTGACCGAATCCGTCAAACGGCGGAATATGACCTCTTATAAGACCTCTTTCTCCAAATTCGTCAGCGGCGCTGTTGACAGCATCAACATCACACTTTGGAGCAGGCATGTACTTTGCAAGAATTTCAATATCAGTTTTTTCCTTTATCACATGATCACACAGCCAGGTTGTATGCTCATTCGACTGAAGCACCATCGATAGAGTCTTTTCAGGAGTGATTATGTTCATTCGTCTGGTCGGATTTGCCTGTTCCGGTATCTCATCAAAAGAAAACCTCCAGTTGTCGGTGCATATCCTGTGTGCTTCAAGGAACCCGATTTCAGAATGCAATGGGTCAAAATACTCACCTCTGACAGGATCAAATGTAAATGCTATTATCCATTTTATGGGATCCAGTCCAAAATGATCAAAGAAATCCTGGTCCGTAATTCCGTCCATATAGTTTTTCAGGAAAGAGGGCATTATATGATGAGTGGTAACAGGCAGCCTGTCGGTCTCTTTTCTGGTTAATGCATTCAGCAATCTTTCCCTGGAATTCATTTATTACTGTTTAAGTACTATTTTTTCAAGTTCCTCAAGCGATTTTCCTTTTGTTTCAACAAGATATTTCTTATAGAAGAAATAACTGGAAAGCGTAGCCAGTGCATAAAAAGCAAAAACAAATCCTACACCTGCCTGTTTATCACCGCTGACACTGCTAATATGTCCGGAAATTACAGGGAATAAGTAAGAAATGAGAGCGTTGAATACCCAGTTTGTAAATGATCCCATCGATAATGCCCTGGCCCTTATATTATTGGGAAACATCTCCGAGAGGAGAACCCAGACAACCACGCCCATTGTGGATGCAAAGGCTGCCTGGTAGCCTAAAACCCAGACCAGCAAAAAGGAAATGCCAAAAAAATTAAATTTTAAAGTCATGAAAATCAGGGCCAGGAATAGAGTCATTGACAGGGCCCCTGTCATGAGCAGGGCCTTTCTGCCGATTTTATCAATAAGCAGCATCCCTATTATCGTGAAAACCAGGTTCGTTGTACCCAGAAATATTGTCTGGAACAATGCTGAATCACTCGAAAATCCGGCAGCCTGGAAGATGGTGGGAGCATAGTACATAAGTGTATTGACTCCTGTAAGGGCAGCGAACATCATGACAGTAAGTCCTATTAAGACAAGCCGGAGGTATGGTTTCTTAAAAAGAGTAAAAATGCTCATATTCACTACCTTGCTGTTTATTGAACTTTTGATCTCTGCCAGCATCTCATCTGCATTCTCATCGGGGTTAAGCCTTGAGATCACATCCCTGGCTTTTTCAGTTTTTCCGGCAATGACCAGCCACCTTGGGCTGGAACTGATGAAAAATAAAAGGATAAAGAAAGCCGCTGCAGGAATAGCTCCCGCCATAAACATCCACCTCCAGTTTTTTTCCCCGGTATCGATCAGAAGATAATTTGAAAAGAAGGCCAATAAAATACCGGTAACGATCGCCAGCTGATTTATTCCAACAAGTCTGCCCCTTATTTTTGCCGGTGATATTTCTGAAATATATAAAGGAGCCAATACTGATGAACCGCCTATCGCCAAACCTCCTATAAATCTGTAAACCACCAGCATTGAAAGAGATGTTGAAAGAGCCGATCCGACTGAAGACAGGGCAAAAAGAACGGCAAGTATTTTGAGCATTAGCTTCCTCCCGTACTTGTCGCCTGGTCTTCCTGCTGTCATCGATCCGATAATACATCCGACCATAGCGGAACTGACTGCCCAGCCAAGCATTGCATCCGAAAGACGAAAATATTCCGTAATAAATGGTATTGTTCCTGATATCACAGCTGTGTCAAACCCGAAAAGTAGTCCCCCGATAGCAGCAGTGAAGCTGCATAAATACATGTAACTGTTATTTGATTTTTTGGTTGCAGTCATTTTTTCGGCTTGTTAATTTCTATCTTTTGAAATGATGTACCATATTGTTTTATGCTGTGCTCCGATACCGAATGAAAAATCTTTCCCGCTTTTGCCAACAACGACTTCCTCCATCTGATTGCCAGACGGATCGAGAGCGTGAACACTGAATTTTTCACCATTTTTAAATGTAATCATGGCCGGGATGCCTTCTACACGTGTGGGCGCGTTCCCCCAATTACCCCCAAGACTTGTTTTATTTTCATTCCATTTCCAGTCACTGTTTTCTGCTCTGCCGGCAGCAACCAGAAGTATCCTTGCAGATTGTTCAACCGGTTTCCCGTCAAGAGTGGTAATTGAAATTGTCGCCCAATTGAAGGGCGTCGGATCCATCGCTATTGTTATATTACCAAGGTCAATGCTCTTTCCGCCGATATAACCTATTGCCACTTTGGCTGATGGCGCATCGACTTTAAATACCGCCCGGGTGGAATCACTGTTGTCCCAGACGATTTCACCTGTCTCACTTACCCATGGACCTGCCGGCTCTTCTACAGGCTCTGACAGTTTCAGCTCTTTACCTCCAATATTTACATTCATAGGGCGCAAAGAAATCAGAGCTTCGGGAGCACCGGCTTCATCCCATATATATTTCATGTTTGAAACATGAAGACGCAGTCTGTCGCCAAATTTTACCAGATTCTTTAAAACAGCATCAGGAGGCAGGTCAAGCTGAACAGGATTCTGTCCGGGTTTAACCGCTCCCATACGGAAAAGGACAGCTCCAACCGGAACAAAAACCTGTTTTAGCGGGTGTCCTGCATTTGAAAAAAAATTATCTATTCGGCCTTTATCATACGGGTGGTCGAAAGTAAAATGGTATATGCCGTCAAAATCCTGGAATGCAGCGACTGAGTTTAGCAT
>CAYPKL010000054.1:0-4405 GCA_964411285.1 uncultured Rikenellaceae bacterium | reverse complement strand
TCGACAAGGCGTTCTATCGTCTTCGAGTCCACCTGGGCCGCAAGCGCATCCGAGCGCGATGGCCCCGCTGAGGCCTTCTTGGTGGTTTTCCGCGGCACGACTTTCTTCGAACTGGGCATCATTTACTTTCCGCCTCTCGCTCGGAGAGCCTTGTCCAATTCGCGCTGACGCGCCTTCATGCAGTGAATCACCAGATCCTTGCCAGACATGTCGCCGACGGCCAGATGTCGACGTTCATTACCGGGAATATCGTAACACGATAATCGCGCTTCTCGGAAAGCTGCCAAGTCGCTACGCGTTCGCCGTGCCAGCGGAGCCGGCCCATTCGCCGCGCCAGCCGTAGTTGTCGGCCCAGGCTGCGACGATCACACCCTGCGATGAAGTCCGGCCAAGATATAACACAGGAGTTATACTGATGCCTTGGGACGTTTTCCTTCTTGAGGAGGTTGATCGGTTCGTCTTCGATCCCCAACGGCAGGCCATTTTGCTACTGGGCGGCGACAAGGCCGGCGACTGGAAAGACTGGTACGCCAGGAACATTCCGATCGCTGAGCAGCGATACGAAGACTGGCTGAGAGGATTGAGGTGATATGGCAAGAAACTGGCGAGACATCCGTGCTGACGCCATCGCAGCGGGCCGCCTGGACCCTAAGCGCGCCGAGGCTGCGCGCCGGGAGATGTCAGACGCGGTACAAGCACAACGCCTCGCCGACATTCGCAAGGAACACGGACACCCGCGCCAGGCCGATGTCGCCGCCCTCATGGGCGTATCCCAGGCGCGGGTCTCCAAGTTGGAAAGCGGCGACCTTTCACACACTGAGCTCGGGACCCTCCAGTCCTACGTTGCAGCACTCGGTGGACAGTTGAGGATCGTGGCGCAGTTCGGTGACCGCAGCGTGGAGTTGAGCGGATAACGGCCCGCGGGGCAAGCCTCGGTATGGTCAGCTCGACCGAGAATGCGCTCCCGCGCAAGGAATATCAGGGGCAAATCACGCCACTAGGGCCGGGGGTGAATGACTTCGCCCCGTTTGATCGTCGCGACCACCTGGATGTCCTTGATCTTCTCGGGAGCGACGGTGAGCGGATTGCCATCCAGGATCACCAGATCCGCGATCTTCCCGACGGTGATCGTGCCCTTGGTGGCCTCTTCCCGGTAGTAATGGGCGGCGTTGCGGGTAAAGCCCAGCAGCGCGGTGTACGGACTCACCCGTTCCTGGGGTCCGAGGATCGCACCGGACACGGTGGCGCGGGTGACGGCAGTCCCGATGGCCTCCATGACGTTCGGGGAGGCGGACGGGCAGTCACAGTGCAGTGTGGCGTTGAGGCCCGCCTTGAGCGCTGATGCCAGCGGGGACTCCATCGTGGCGCGCTGCGGTCCGAGCAGTGTCATCTGCACGTCGCCGTAGAGCATCATGTGCGGCGGCATCATCGAGGATCCGATGTCGAATCGCTTGTATGCGGTCAGCTGGTCGGGCCGCACGAAGTAGGAATGCGAGATGATCGTGCGGCGGTCACCGGTCTTGCCCGTCGCGGCGATCGCCTTCTCAATGGCAGCCAGGCTCAGGTCGATCCCGGCGTCCCCATTGCTGTAGGAGAAGAGCTGGATGTCGTTGGCGTAGGCATATCCGACCCACTGCTCAACCATCTCTTGCGGGACCAGCACCCCCTTCCAGCCGTCGGGAAATCCGGTGGTGTCGGCATAGGGCTCGGTGAATGCCGCCAGCCGCAGTTGCGGGGCGGCATCGGTGGCGACCTGGAATCCGGGGATCTTCAGGCCGCGATCACCGTGACTGTAGGAATCCCACGTCCAGTCGGCATTGCGGACGATGTCTCCCGATGCCGCGTCGGACACCGACGGCATCCCCATCACGTCCACCGAGAGCACCCCGTCGTCGAAGGCGGCCCGCAGGTTCGCGATCTCCTCCGGCACCAACTGGTAGCTCTGGACCGTCGTGTAGCCCTGCTTGGCCAGCAGCGCTTCAGCCGCCCGGAAGGTGGTGAGCACCTGTGCCTGGGAGTAGCTGCCCACCGCCGCCGTTCGCGCCGACATGAAGGGCGTGAACAGCAGATCTCCGGTCAGCCGGCCGGTGTGGGGATCCTTGACGATCTCTCCGGGCTGCACGGCCGGCGTCTCGGGGGTGAGGCCGAGCGTGGCGATGCCGGCGCTGTTCAGCTGCCCGGTGAGGGTGGACAGGGTGCTGATCAGCACCGGGGTGTCCGGGAAGGCCGCGTCGAGGTCCTCGAGTGTCAGCGGGCCGTCGGCCAGCAGGGCGGCGTAGTAGCCGTAGCCGATGATCCAGCCGTTGAACGGCGCGGCGGCCTTGAGGGCGTTGATGACGTCTGCCTTGTCACGCGGGGGCTTCTCGCTGAAGTAGGCGAGGTTCACGCCCAGCGTCTGCTGGGCGAACAGCGTGAAATGCCCCCAGGTGTCGATGAAGCCCGGCAGCATCGTGCGGCCCTGCAGGTCGACCTGCGTGGCGTCCTCTGCCGCCGCCATAGCGCCCGCCATGGTTCCGGCATAGAGGATCCGGCCGTCCTTGACCGCCACGGCCTCGACGTAGTCGGGCGTATCGCCGTCCATCGTGAGGATGGTGCCGTTGTGGTACACGACCGGCGAAGGCTCCGGCATGGTCACTGCGCTTCGACGTCGATCTCGTAGACCGACACGGGCCCGAGGATGACGCCGTTGTCCTCAACGTAGCGGTCCCACAGCTCGAGCAAGTCAGCCAGTTTGTCGGGTCGGGAGGCGGCCAGGTCGTGGACCTCGCCGGGATCACGTGAGAGGTCATAGAGCTGCCAGGTAGCCGGGCCGTACGGCGCGGGCAGGTACAGCGCCTTCCAATCACCTTGGCGAATAGCGCGGCGGCCGAACAACTCCCACCCGGTGCCGGTGTCGGCATCGTGCACCGCGTCGGTCTGTCCGGACAGGTAGGGCAGCATCGATCGGCCGCGCATCGGCTCCACCTCCCGACCCCGGTAGGTGGTGCCGGGATGGGCGGCGCCGGCGAGTTCGAGCACCGTCGGGGCGATATCCATGACGGTGGCGAACGCCGTGCCGATCTCCCCCTGCCGGGAAAAGCCCGGCCAAGTGAGAAAGCCCGGCACCCGGATCCCGCCCTCGGTGGTGAAGGCCTTGTGCAGACGCGACGGTGCGGTGGCAGCCTGCGCCCAGCGCGGGCCGTACCAGGTGTAGGAGGTGGGACCGCCGATGTTGTCGAGGCTGTTGTCGCAATGCCGCGCGATTAACGCCGCGATTTCAGCGCCGCGCAACGGCATGGCCTCGACGATCGTCCCCTCCGCGCCGTTGTCCGACAGGAAGATCACGACGGTGTTGTCCAGCTCGCCGGTGCCGTCGAGGTAGTCGATCACCCGGCCGATGTTCCAGTCCATCCTGTCCACCATGGCCGCGTAGACCTCCATGGTGCGCGCGGACACCGCGCGCTCCTCGTCGGTCATGTCCGCCCACTCGGGGGTGCCGTCGGCCACCACCGGGTGCGCCTCGACGTCGGGTGGGCACAGGCCCAGTCGGGTCAGCGCCGCCAGTCGCTCCTCGCGCAGTGCGTCCGGTCCGGCGTCGTAGCGGCCGCGGTACTCGGCGATGACGTCCCACGGCGCTTGCAGCGGCCAGTGGGGCGCCTGGAAGGGCAGATAGGCGAAGAAGGGCGCGTCCTGCGGGCCCTGGGGACGTTCGCGCAGATACCGCAGCAACGTGTCGGCGTAGGCATCCGAGGAGTAGAAGTCCTCCCCTACCGTGACGAACTGATCGTCTTCGGTGAACACCATCGGCGCGGCCGCCAACCCGCCTCCCACGACGGTGCCGTAATGGCTGGCACCGGCCGGCAACAGGGCGAAGGAGCGGTCGAATCCCCGTGCCCACGGAGACCTGTCGATCGTGCGGCCCAGATGCCACTTGCCCGCCATGAGCGTCTGGTAACCGGCGTCGCGCAGCAGTTCCGGCAGCGCCACCACCCGATCGTTCAGATACCCCTCATAGCCGGGGGCGCCGGCGAAATCCGGTGCGGTCATCTCGAGCATGGTGCCGATTCCGGCGACGTGGTGATCGGTTCCGGTCAGCAGCATCGCCCGCGTCGGCGAGCAGGCCGGGGCGGAATGGAAATCGGTCAGCCTGATGCCCGCGTGGGCCAGGCGGTCCAGGTTGGGGGTGTTGATCTCAGCACCGAAGGCGCCGATGTCGGAGAACCCGAGATCGTCGGCCACGATGACCAGAAAGTTGGGGCGTGTCATGCTCAAGCATCCTGTCACGCCCCACCACCAACCACAGCCGCATACGCCTGCGCCAATACAGAGGTGCTGCCCGTGAGCATTCCACCTGCGCCGCCACCGCCGCCGTACAAATAACCGCCTCCGCCACCGCCGCCAGCCACGACGAGGTATTCTACTGTAC
>CAYPKL010000053.1:0-4493 GCA_964411285.1 uncultured Rikenellaceae bacterium | reverse complement strand
AAAGTGCAATTGCACTTGTGCACTCGAGGTTCAGCACCAACACATTTCCAAGCTGGGATCTGGCACAGCCATTCCGTGTTCTGGGGCACAACGGCGAGATTAATACGATAAAAGGCAACAGGTTCTGGATGGCGGCACGTGAGTCGATCCTGAAATCTGAAAAGCTTGGCGATCTTGAAAGAATCTATCCGATAATTGAGCCTGATAAAAGCGATTCAGCTTCGCTGGATAATGTACTTGAATTTTTACTGATGAGCGGAAAATCTCTGCCTTATGCAATGTCGATCCTGATTCCCGAATCAATAAATGCTAAAAATCCCATCCCGACTGAATTAAGGGATTTTTATCATTATCATTCTACATTTATGGAACCATGGGACGGTCCCGCATCGTTGATCTTTTCCGACGGAAGGTATATAGGTGGAATGCTGGACAGAAACGGTTTACGGCCTTCCAGATATCTGATCACCACGAACGATCTTTTTGTTATGGGATCAGAAGCAGGTGTTATGAAATTTGCTCCGGAAGAAATCAGAGAGAAAGGAAGGCTTAAGCCAGGTAAAATACTGCTTGTTGATACTCATGAGGGCAAATTGTACTATGACGACGAGCTTAAAGCCAGAATTGCCGGTGATTTTCCTTATGGAAAATGGATCCAGCAGAATATGGTAAAGCTTGAAGAAATCGAGACAGGCCAGATAGTTACTCCCGACCTGGGCAGCCAGTATCAGATATATGCTACCTCCTTTAATTACTCACTTGAAGACATCGAGAAGATTATTAAAGAAATGGCTGCCACAGGTAAGGAGCCGACAGGTTCGATGGGAAATGATGTGCCTGTGGCTGTACTGTCGAAGCATCCGTTCCGTATTTTCAATTATTTCAAGCAATTATTTGCCCAGGTTACAAATCCACCAATTGATCCTATAAGGGAGGAGCTGGTTATGACCCTTTCCGGTTACCTCGGTTCCCTGCAGCAAAACCTGCTTGATGAATCACCCGATCATGTAAAAATGGTCAGATTCAGAAATCCGGTCATTTCAAACACCTATTTCCAGGTGGTTAAGAACCTTAGGTACAAGGGATTCTCATCTGCCAATCTGTCAATGCATTTCGACGCATCCAGAGGAGCAGAAGGACTTAAGGAGGCGGTGGATCAATTATGCAGAGAAGCTGAAAAAGCCGTGGATGAAGGTAAAAACTATATTATCCTTTCCGATCGTGGGATTGAAGAGAACAAAGCCCCTGTGCCATCGCTGCTTGCAGTGTCGGCAGTTCATCATTATCTTATTGAAAAACGGAAACGGATGCAGATCGATATTGTGGTAGAATCGGCTGAACCCCGGGAGGTTATGCATTTTGCTCTCTTATTCGGCTACGGGGCAAGCATTATAAATCCATATATGAGTTTTGCTGTTATAGACAAACTTGTTAAAGCGAAGGCAATTCAGCTGGATTATCAGAAGGCCGAGGAGAATTATGTGAACTCAATCAACAAAGGCATACTGAAGATAATGTCTAAAATGGGAATCAGCACCCTGAGAAGTTATCGGTCGTCACAGATATTTGAGGCAGTAGGGATTCATCCTGATGTGATAAACAAATATTTTGCCGGTACAATTTCCAGAATCGGCGGTATCGGGATGGATGAACTTGCCCACGAGATCCTGATTCCTCATAAAAAAGCTTTTATCAAAGAGCAGCAGAATGATGTGCTTATAGAAGGGCTCTACGCCTATAGAAAGACAGGTGAACAACATGCCTGGAATCCGGAAACAGTTGCACTGCTTCAGTGGAGTACAAGAAATACGGATCGCGACAAATTCAGGGAATATACAACCCGTGCAAACAGCGATACAGCACATCCATTGTTTATCAGAGGATTGTTAAGGACCAAAAAGAATCCTATACCACTGGAAGAAGTTGAACCAGCTGAAAAGATAATGAAACGCTTTGTTACCGGAGCAATGTCATTTGGATCAATCAGCAGGGAAGCTCATGAAACAATAGCAATTGCAATGAACCGTATTGGAGGGAGAAGCAATACAGGGGAAGGAGGAGAAGATCCAAACAGGTTTAAGCCACTGGAAAACGGTGATTCGGTGCGCAGCGCTATTAAACAGGTTGCCAGCGGACGTTTTGGTGTTACGACCGAATACCTTGTGAATGCCGATGAGATACAAATAAAAATAGCACAGGGAGCTAAACCCGGAGAGGGCGGCCAGTTGCCGGGACATAAAATAGATAAGATTATTGCCAAAACAAGATACTCTATTCCCGGAATAACACTTATCTCCCCTCCTCCTCACCATGATATTTATTCAATCGAGGATCTGTCGCAGCTGATATTCGATCTTAAAAATGTAAATCCCTTGGCACGAATAAGCGTGAAACTTGTGTCAGCAAGCGGAGTTGGAACAATTGCCGCGGGTGTAACAAAAGCAGGGGCTGACCTTATAACAATTAGCGGTTATGAAGGCGGCACAGGGGCAAGCCCCTCATCATCAATAAAACATGCGGGTATTCCTATGGAACTGGGGCTTAGCGAAACACAACAGACTCTTGTTATGAATAACCTTCGCAGAAAGGTGGTTCTCCAGGCAGACGGCCAGTTAAAAACAGGAAGAGATGTAATTATTGCTGCCCTCCTCGGGGCCGAGGAATTCGGCTTTGCTACCTGTGCCCTGATAGTCATGGGATGCGTAATGATGCGTAAATGCCACCTGAACACATGTCCGGTTGGTGTTGCGACCCAAAACCCTGAACTCCGTAAACGGTTTACCGGCAAACCGGATGATCTTGTGACCTTTTTCAGGTTTCTTGCCGAAGATGTAAGGGAACAACTTGCAGAGATTGGCTTCAGAAGTCTCGATGAGGTTATCGGACGCGCTGACCTGCTGGAACGTAATCCGGAAATAAATAACTGGAAAACAAGGAATCTCGACCTGTCCGGATTGCTAAAATTCCCTTCAGATGCAAAAAATAACCCTATTCATTGTGTCGAGAAACAAAATGATAAGGTTGGTATGGTGATGGATTTGGAATTACTTGAAGAAGCAGAAAAGGCTATTAAAGAAAAAGTTCCGGTGTTTATTCAGCGGACAATCAGAAATACGGACAGGACAACAGGGGCTATGCTATCAGGAAGGATTGCCTCACTATATGGATCCGCAGGAGTGCCCGAAGGTACTATAAACTGCAGATTCAGCGGATCAGCAGGTCAGAGCTTCGGAGCTTTCCTGGTCTCTGGAGTTGAGCTTTATCTTGAAGGCGATTCCAATGATTACCTTGGAAAAGGGCTTTCAGGAGGCAGAATTATTGTTGTCCCTCCTCCCGGATCTTTATTTGATGCGGATAAAAACATAATTACCGGAAATACTGTCTTATACGGAGCCACCAGCGGCGAAATTTATATTTCGGGCGTTGCGGGGGAAAGATTTGGAGTAAGGAACAGCGGAGCTATAGCCGTAGTTGAAGGCGTCGGGAATCATTGCTGCGAATATATGACAGGAGGACGGGTAGTGGTGCTTGGTTCTACCGGCAGTAATTTTGCAGCAGGCATGAGTGGCGGAGTGGCCTATATATTTAACGAAAAAGGCAATTTTGACTATTACTGCAACATGGGAATGGTTGAATTGTCACTGGTAGAAGATCTTAATGACATTGATGAACTTAATGATCTTATAACCAGGCATTTTAATTATACGAAAAGTCATAAAGCCAGGATGATCCTTGAAAATTTCAATGAATACCTTCCTCTGTTTATAAAGCTTATTCCTTATGATTACAAGATGGTTCTTCAGGAACAGAAGCTTGAGGAATTAAGGAAGAAAATTGCAAACGTGGAGATTGATGTTGATATCAATCCGGCCTAAAAATTATCAGTTGAATTTAAATTGTCATCCAAAAAGGAAGAGATGGGAGATATTACCGGATTTCTAAAAATAAAACGGAAGGAAGCAGGGAACAGACCTGTTCCTGAACGGATTTGTGACTACAGTGAGATAGAACAGATCCTCAACAGCGAGGACAGGATGCTTCAGGCGTCAAGGTGTATGGATTGCGGAATACCATTCTGCCACTGGAGCTGTCCTGTCGACAATTTAATTCCGGAGTGGAACGATCTCCTTTACCGGGGAGACTGGAGAGCAGCTTATGACCGGCTTTCTGCCACCAATAATTTCCCGGAATTCACCGGCAGGATATGTCCGGCTTCTTGTGAACATGCTTGCGTATTAAATATAGGAAAAGAACCTGTCACAATCCGCGAAAATGAAGTGGCAATAGCAGAAAGGGCTTTTTCCGAAGGATATGTCAAACCTTCTCCACCTGAAAAGAGAACAGGCAAAACAGTTGCTGTAGTAGGCAGCGGTCCTGCAGGATTAGCTGCAGCCGAACTTTTAAATAAAGCCGGCCATAGTGTTACATTATTTGAAAAAGATGAAAAACCAGGGGGATTGCTGAGATTTGGAATTCCGGATTTCAAGCTTCCC
>CAYPKL010000052.1:0-11365 GCA_964411285.1 uncultured Rikenellaceae bacterium | reverse complement strand
TCTTCCGTCAGGTATAATCTACCAGTTACAATCCAGCGTAACACTTTCATCTATATTAAATGTCCTGCAATATTTTTAATAAATCGATTTTAAACTGTAATTAGTTTGCCTTAGAATTGTGTCATAATTTTAAATGAAAGAAAGAATACGAGATACCCAAATAGTGATATCCAAGGAAATTTGTGAAATATTTAACATAATGTAAAATACTAAGTGGAAAATTTTTTAATGCGAAAAATAGTGAATTTGTTGTTGTAAAAGATGGTTAATAGGTAGTAGATGGGTTTCATAAGTCACCAGCCAACCGGAAACGAACTGGTGGCTTATTTGTATTTAACCCTGTCACTCCATCAGACAATTCAGGGAAAGACAAAAATAATTCATGAACGTAAATACACTGGATATAATTACCATTATCGCTTATTTTGTTATCACCCTCGGAATTGGATTTTGGGCAGGCAGGGACAAACAGAAGAGTGCAGCGGATTACTTTATCTCTAAAAAATCGCTGCCGTGGTGGGCAATGGGGGCAGCCTATGTAGCTACAGGCCTGAACTCTGAGCAGCTGATAGGGATGAACGGAATGGGTTATATGATCGGTCTGCCTCTGGTCAATTCTTATCTTATTGCTATATTTGTTTATACCGCCTTGATTTTCTTCTTTTTCCCGTTGTATTTGCGAAACGGCATTGTTACAATGCCTCAATATCTGGGGAGACGGTTTAACAATCAGTGCCAGAATGTTTTTAGTATACTGTTATTACTGAGTTACATTTTTCTGAGCCTCGCTGTTGTGCTATACGGTGGTGCGAAACTCTTCGAAATAATTTACCGGGTACCAGTCTGGCTGGGAGTACTTGTACTTGGCGTCGTAGCTGGTATTTACACACTCTATGGCGGGATGACATCTATGATAAGTACATCTGTTTTCCAATTTATTCTGATGTTCGTAGCGGGTGGCATTCTTTTTATATTGGGATATTTACAGTTGCCAGATGGCTGGAGTGATATTGTTAAAAACGCTTCCGGCGGATTTCATTTAATACAACCCATGGATTACCCTATTATGCCCTGGCACGCAGTTCTTTTTGCTTTCTTTAATCTGCAACTTTTTTATTCTTGTATCAATCAGGCATTAGTGCAACGAGGCTTTGGCGGAAAAACAGAATGGGATGTAAGAATGGCAATAATATTTGCTCTCGTATTCGTTCTTATTCGGCCTTTTCTTGAAGTCCTGCCTGGAATTATGGCAAAGGCCTTAGCAGTTACAGGGAACGATAAATTCCTCGTATCTGCTGATCAGATTGATAATGTTTATCCTATTCTCATTGAGAACCTGATTCCTGCAGGCCTCAAAGGGCTCATTCTCATTGGGATTCTGGCTTCGGTTATGTCGACAATCTCAGCATTCTTAAATTCCATTTCCACTTTATTCACTTATGATGTTTACAAAAAATGGATAAATAAAAATGCAGATGACAAAAAGCTGGTAAAAGTTGGCGTGCTATCAACTTTTGGATTAATGTTATTTAGCGTCTTATATGCACCAATCATTGGAAAACTTGGCGGAATATTCATATATTTTCAAACGGCTTCGACATATTTAGCTGTGCCCGTTGCCACCTGCTTTTTGTTTGGTATGTTTTGGAAAAGAACTACTCCTTCTGCTGCTCTTGCGGTTATGATTGGAGGCATTCCTCTGGGATTGCTAATCCAACTGGCTATCATTCCACTTCTTTTCACTACGGAAGTGATCCATAAATATAGTTTAACCAACTTTTATGTTTCCTGCGGCATTACTCAATTCTTTTGTGCAATTATTATTGTGGGAGTAAGCTTATACACAAAACCAAGGAAAAATGAAGAAATAATCTCGCTTACGTGGACAAAAAAACTCTTAAAACTACCTGAAAATGAGGCACGAAGACCGTTCTGGCAGTCAGTTTGGCTCTGGTGGAGTATTCTGGTAATAATATACGCCATTTTTTATTATATGTGGTGGTAAAATGAAGCTGCTCTGAAAATAGAATTATTCGCAATCATGTAATAAATTTATTAGGATCCAAATGGAAAATTATAAAACCGTATTGTCTATTTCAGCCCATCCGGATGATGCTGAATTTCAGTGTGCAGGTACTCTTGCATTATTGGCAGATAAAGGATGGAAAATTATTATCGCCACAATGACACCCGGGCAGGCAGGTTCTGCCGAATTAGATTCTGAAGAAATTAGTTCTGTTCGTCGTATAGAATCTGCAAATTCAGCAGCTTTGTTAAATGGAAGTTATTATTGTCTGGAGAGTGAGGATCTCTTTATTACCCACGACAAACCAACCTTGATGAGAGCTATTGATCTTATTCGCAAGGTCAGGCCAACCATTGTTTTTACCAACAGTCCTTCAGATTATATGATTGATCATGAAGTAACCAGCAAAATAGCTATGACAGCATGCCTGGCAGCTGGAATTCCAAATATTAAAATCACCGGCTCAAATCCTGATATTACAACTCCTTTTCTATATTATTATGAGCCTTTACAAGGCAAAGATATATTTGGCAAAAAAATAGAATCGGATATTTACATCGACATCAGTTCAACAATTAACATCAAGGAAAGAATGTTATGCTGTCATAAAAGCCAGCGTGCCTGGTTGTTAAAAATCTCTAAAGTGGATGAGTATGTGATCATGATGAAGGATTATTCAAAGAATAAAGGCAGAGATATTAACTGCGATTTTGCTGAAGGATTCCGCCAACATCTGGGTTTTAGTTACCCTATGGATAATATACTTAAATCAGAATTGGGGGATTTGGTACACATACAGAAAGAATAAATTATGTAGCTCTCATGCCACAATGGGCAATAAACAAAAACCAGGATTTAACTCAGAATCCGAATTACTCAATCCATTGTGTGCCGGATATACACCCCGCTATTTTATTAGCCGTATTCTTTTTATTTAAGGGCCTGATATACTATGTTCCTGAATCGCTGGGTAAACTCATCGAAATGAACATTGGGATATACATTGGTGAATGTCAATATGATCAGATCTTCGAGCGGATCGATCATATAATCGGTACTATACATACCTGCCCATCTGTAACTTCCGGCTGAACCCAATAAATTCTGAAGACTACCGTTACCCATAATTTCGAAACCAAATCCGAATTTATCCCCATTCCATATTTGTAAATCTCCGATTTGGTTGCGTGTCATCATCTCGATGGTTTTTCTGCTAATAATTCTCTTCCCATTGAATTCACCACCATTCAGTAACATCTGGCAAAATCTGGCATAATCTTCAATGGTGCCGCAGAGTCCGCCTGCGCCGGAAAAGTATGTTGCCGGACCTTCCACAGGAAACCGGTCCATATTTCTTATGTGACAAGGTTTTAACGCGCTGTCAGCAAATGGTTTTTCGTATAATTTAACCAACCGGTCCTTTTTCCCATCAGGCAGATAGAAATATGTGTCAATCATGCCGAGCTGATCAAATATCTCTGATTTAAGGAATGAGTTAAGGTCCTTACCGGAGAGTACCTCGATCAGATAACCTATAACATCAGTACTCAGACCGTAGGAAAAGTCTTCACCGGGGTCATGGGCCAGGGGAAGTCTGGCTAACACCGGCATTAGTCTTTTCAGGGTCATCCCTTCGGTAGCCCTTGCGTCCATTATTCCATGTTTTTTATAGATTGGATAATCGGGTCGAATACCCTGGGTGAGCCCGGATGTATGATTAAGCAACTGCCGGATGAGGATTTCCGATTTAGCCGGTCTGGATGTCCATGTAGTATCCCTTAAATTAAGTGACACCAATACCTGTGGATTTTTAAACTCCGGGATGTACTTCGATAACGGATCATCCAGTAAAAAGTACCCTTTTTCATATAAAATCAACAAAGCAACCGTAGTGATGGCTTTGGTTTGGGAGGCAAGCCGGAAAATATCTGTTTTTTGGAGCGTTATTCCGGCTTCTTTGTCCTTCCATCCATAGATATTGTTATGCACTATTTTGCCATGGCGGGCAATAAAAGTGACTGTATTGGGTAGAATGTCCCCGTTGATGTATGATTGTATAAAAGTATCGATTCTTTGTAGTCGTAAAACGTCAAATCCGTCTTCTTCGAGGTTCTTTGCAGGAAAAAATGATTGACGATCAGTCTTACGATTCTCATTAAAGCAACTGCTCATTATGAGAAGAAAAAGCAATAACACTGCTGCAGTATTTACTCTTTTCATATCCGGGTGTTGTTTTTGTTTCTTAATATTCATTATTTAAAGCAAGTATGCTTGGCTTTATGATATTGAATGCACCATTGTCATTCCATGCTATCCGTGTAAATCCAAGTTTCCAATGGTCAACTTCTCCAAATACCCCTGATCTGTACCAATTGCCATTATGGTTAATGATTTCACAAGCAAAGCCCATATCAATCACTTTCCCGTTGAGATCATTTTTATAATAATAAACTACACTATCCCTAAAATTTAAAGGATCATCAGAAACAACGTATTGCCAGTTACCCATCAGAATCCATTTCCCTGATACCGGTTGCTTCATAGCGAAAGTGCTTTCGGTTGTTCCGGCCCAATTTTTGAATCCAACCCAACTTTCAACGGTATACCCATAATATCTGCTAATATCCAATTTGGTGAACAAAGCACATGTTCCAAGGTAATCCCAATGGATTAAATCCTTTGATTGAGAAACCAGTACTTCATCAAACTCATTTGGTCCAACTTTTATTCCCTGTCCGGTACTATACAGCAACCAGCGTTCATGTTCTGCATCCCATAACACGTTGGAATCACGTCCTGGAATACCTATACCTTTCTCCGGATCACTGACTTTTAACCAGTCTGTCAAGTCATCAGAAACAGCAAGTCCCTGCGTTTCCTTATGTCCTTCTGCTATCCAGGGATTCTTAAACCCGAGTCGCCGGTATTCCATTGGACGAAATGGATGTATTATTCCGGTATAAAACATGTAAAATTTACCATTTGCCTTTACACAAAAAGGCGCCCAAACTTCGTGCTGATCAAAAGTATTCGCCCGTTGAGAAGGGTGCATAACATGTCCCCGGAATTCCCATTCAACCAGGTTTTTGCTGATACTCCAGGAAAAGGTCTCTTCATTCCCGTTGTAACCATGATAGTATCCTTGTGTACCACTTATGGAGAACAAATGCCACCATCCTTCATGAAAAATTATGGTATGATCTTTTATATATTCACCAGGGGGGGCATAACTACATGCCGTTGGATCAACAGGATCTGATTCTGACAGTACGCTGTTTCCCAGAAGTTTAACTACCGGATTACATCCAAGCAACAAACTTCCCCCAAGCACTCTTTTCAAGAATGACCTGCGATGTTGGCAATTTCCTATTTGATTCATTGTGTTAATTTTCAATCCTTACGTTGGCTTCATCCTCTGTCCAATATGATTCGGTACACAGCATTGTTTCCGGTTTTTGCGCGTGAGTTTGATTAAAACACACTGTCAGAGGGAAAGCTATATAAACCTTATTCATGAATTTTATGGTAATTAAAGGTGCTATTCCTTGCACGTTGAATCGTCTTGGTATTCATCATCAGTCCTTTATGCAACGGATCGAATAGCCAGAGAAGGTTGCTTGACAACACTGAGCAACGCATGTACCCATGTCGTTGGTTAACTGGTAATTCCAGGCATTCATATCATCAATTTTTTCGGACAGCCAGAAAAATGCTCCTTTCCCCAGGAATTGAAACACACCTCCTGTAAAGGATCCACCTGGAAGACCATTAAAACCACTTTCATTGGACGCATAATTGTTAGGTGACACCCAGTGTTCAGTTCCTGTCTCTTTCATTCGTCCGCCGGCACTTAAACTTCCTCCCAGAAACTCGGTAAGAGTTTCCATTTCCTCCGAAGCAGGCACATGCCAGCCAGCAGGACATACATTTCTATTATCGATGACGGTAAACCAGTTGTATAGCGCACCATAGGTTTTTCCAATACCTGCAGAATCGTTATTATACCAGCAATACGCTCCTGTACTGAGGTTAGAAGATAGTACCGTTTTGGGAATAGCATCACCATTGCGGTATCTTGTTGTTCTGAGGTTCTCGGACATCCACCACTGATCACCTATCTTCACTGTATTGTATTCATTGGCTTCCACATCGGAAACTGAGCCTGTTTCGCACCCTATGCAGCCCGATATGGAGGGTTTTGTGGTAAAGGAGACTTCTTTACCATAGAATATACCCAATGGGCTGATTGCATAAGCTTCTGCATAATATTTCGTACCGGGATCGAGTGAATGCAATTCCACAAGATTCGTATAGGCACTCAGTGTGCCTGTGATTTTAGAGCCAGTCTCATGTGCCGGGGATAGAGTACTCCAGTATAGTCCTCTTTCGGTACAATCTGTAAATTCAATTCTGACCATAAATTGTGCTGCAATATCTGTAACAGACTCCACTCTGGTATAACTAAAAACAGGCTTTTGAAGGGTGTGAAAAGACAATTCCGGTCCATAGGCAGTCCCTTCGTTGTTCCGGGCGAAAGCACGAACAAAATAGGTTGTGTTAGGATCAAGACCTGTAAGACTCACCCTAAATAAAGCTGTGGTTTCTTCTGATTCAGTCATCCCATCATTTGATTCCAGGGAAGGTAAACTGGTAATACCCCACACAATCCCTTTGGAATAAACTGACTCATTTCCATCTTCCAGAATTTCGCCGCCTGAAAGTGCCGAGGTATCTGTAATCAGGGACACTGCTATAGTATTGACTGATGGGATTGTGGTGTTCTTATTTTTCTGGCATGATGCTGATATTGCAATAAATATGGTAGTTACCAAAATTGCTTGAAAAATAGTTTTCAAAGTAGTGATTTAGTTAGAAAATGCAAACGTTATTTTATAGTCTCTGTATTTTAATAACCGTTAATATTCAATTTTAATACCGGCTTTACCCGTAAAAGGCTTTATTATTACTGATTCAGAAGCATAATCATAACTACCTCCCGTAACCTTCACAGCTCTCTTTCCGGTGGGATGAGGAATTCTTAATGCAACCTGTTTAGGCATCCGTTCCGAATCGCATTCAATAGTTGCTTCTATGAAACCTTTATTAAGATTTGAATTGACAACCATTGAAAGAGGTCCAAAATATGTGGCTACATTTTTCAACTCTATCATTTTGCCGTCTTCCAACCATCGGCGGGGGATTCCCGGAAGCAGGTTAAGGGTTTGACCTTCTTCAAGATATAACATCCAGCGTGTTTCCATCAGAAACCAGGCTTCTTCGTGGGTTTTATGTACGCTGACCTGGTAGAGATGTTCCCAGAATGTATATGTTTCGCGGTCAGCAAGGGCTGAAAAAGTATTATAATAAGTCTTTAAGTAGGGCTTCACCAATCCCAGTTTGAGCTGAATCCTGTTGTGGCGGCTATAATAAGGTTGGCTGAATGCTGCATTGCGTTGATAAAACAATTCACTATGGTAATTTAACATCATTCTTGAGGCTTGTTCTTCAGGATCCAACACTTCACAAAATACAAGGTAAAGAGGGCCCAACATCGCATCTGAAATTGTAAATGTGCCGTGAGACATAAAAGTTTCAGGATTAAGATAAAGCAGCCTTAGAGTACTCGCCTCTGTCCATGGAGGGGCTGTGGGGCACCATGTCCCGTCGCCTGACGGAACAACCGGGGATGTCGCCATTGAGTTAAAGAAGGAGGTTCTTATATCCTGTTTCCATGCGTCTGCTTCCTTTTTTAGACGGTTAGCATTCACTTCATCAATACCACTTAACATTTCTGCTATCCGACTTATACCTAAAAAAGCATATCCGTTTAACATGAACTGGTGATACTGGTCCTCAGGATCAGCGACTTTACCATCAATCATTCCATATCCTTTCCCTTTCAAACTTTCTGTTTTATTTCGTTCACGCCATTTCAACAAGTACTCACACGACTTTAAAAGTTTAGGTTCTATTTGTTTCACCCAGGCGGTATCCTTAGTATAACGATAATATTCACCCATACTCCAGAGTGCTGCTCCGGTTTCAACCATGTATCCTCCAAAATTCTGGATCATGCCATCTTCATGTTGCTTGTCCAGAAAATACATTAACGATCTTTTTGCGTTATCATGAAGTCCCATGGAGTTGTAGAATTGAATTATCGGTGAACTCTCAGTTCCTATTGGTGAATACACACCGATACAAGGCGCCAGCGTTCCATCCGGTTCATCGCCATAAGTTACCAGATCAAGATGTAACAAACCCGCCTGGATCATTTCTTCAATTCGTTTTTCGGGCAGCTTTATCCTTGCAGCGTTGTTCAACTTTGTTTTCCAGAAGTTCCTGCATTCAGCATACTTTTCATCAAAGGACTGATCGGCAAGTCTCAATGCACGTTCCTCTGAAATTGGATTATGAGGAATATAAAATTCAAAAACAGCTTTTTCATTGGGTTTCAATAGTACAGCAATTTCTTCATTGGGCAACGGTTTACCATTTAGTTTTGAGATTCCGAAAACCCTGCTGGACGAGTAGCTTGATAATCCTGTTTCATGGTTATAACTATAAGCAGATCTTGCCCACCAGCCTAAACCAGGCCGGATGGTTCGGAAGAATGCGTATCGTGGTACCGAAGACGTATTAATAGCTTCCACTTTGTAATATAAAACAGTCCCTTCCGTTCGGGTTGAATCCGCCTTAAGAAGTGGATCGAGCAGTTTTTCCTGTTCCGATGTGAACATGTGTCCGGCACTATAGTAATCAGCAACCAGAAATGGAGTTCCGATTTTAGTCTTTTCGTTTAATTGTGAAGATTCAAGTGAAACAAAGGAGGTGCTTTTGTATTCGATATCTTCGTCCGTCAGATTAGTATGAAGTATTGGTAAGACACCCTCATCGAGCCTGCGGCTTATCTTTTGTTCTACGCCCTGTCCGCGACCTGTCAAATAACTATAATTTATACTTCTATTATTTGTCCCGGGGAGAGATATAGATGAAGAAGCCATTAGTGGAGTTATAGTATTCATTTCCTTAGAAGATCCCAACTCAAAAATGCGGATATCGCGGCTTATTCCAAGCCAGATGGGACAAACCTGGTTTCGGGTATGAACTGCTGCTGAATCAAATGACTCTTCCGGTTCATTTTCAATTTTCTGAAGTTTTGTCTGTAGCCCCCGGCTTTTTATGTCCGCTTCAATTTGAAGATAGGAGCGATTATCATCGAACTGGCACACAATAACGTTGTATTCCGGAATATAAATAGGGTATTCGTTCGTCACATCGCGCAGGAAGAAGGAAAAGGAGTGGCTTCCATTATAAACAGAGACCACTGTTGCCCCGGGACCATAATTAACCTGTACGTTTTTAATGGAAATATCAAGGATATGAGGTCCCGGGGCCTTGAAACTGTATTGGTTATCTTTAACTTTTCCATCCTTTTGACGAAGTCCTATTTTTTCCAGATTACCATTTAAAATTTCAATATGGCCCTGGGGCTTTTCATTCAGCCATTTGATGGCTATTGTTTTTGCATTTTGCTCACTCTGACACAATGCACTTAGTGTGGTCACTAATGTTAAATTTAAAAAAACTAAGAGAATTTTAACTTTTTTCATGGTGCTTCATATTTCATTATTCCTGTTTACTTCAATTGGTTACATCTTTATTTCATTGTTAAAGAGTAGCTATTTTAAATGTAATTAATATATGCTGTTTTTGAAGATAATTGTTAATTTGTTATTTAATTACCTCATATTTATTAAGTAATTGTACTATCTGAAGAAGATCATTCTCTTTTCTTAAAGTCTGGTGATGTTGCATCAATATTGTTCTTATTGCCTCTTTATTATCAGGAAAGGTATCGTATAGCTTTTTCTTTTTGAGGTATCGCATTACCAAAAACTTATTTTGAGGCATACAAATATAATAGACAGGAGGGGCAGGCTCAATTCTGTCGATGTAGATTATAATACCACCTGCTTTTTCTTCGACTTTTTCAACAAGTTGGATATTACGGGTTACGAGTAATGAAATAGTATCTTCTACCAATATCTGAGCAAAAAAATCAATTTTTCTGTGTCCTGATATTGTTCCCTGTAGATGTCTGAATATTACAGGTTGTTGATTAGTATGAAGAATGAACCTATCCACCTGTTCCTTATCCACTCTTATCATACTCATATTACTTGACATTCTCCAGATTAACTCGTCCTGATATCCGTTGTAACCGATTTGTTTGTCTCTAACCGTATCTCCCGAAGTAAGAATTATATCACCCTTAAACCAACTATCCCGGAAAAATTGACTGCCAACGGTTTTTTCAATCTGACAGGGTTGACCGGTCAAAGCAGCCTCAAATAATGAACGCTGATCGACTGTGCAGTTATGCATGTCATCCTGACCAAATAACAAAAATACCGGCCACTGGAATAATAGTAAGATTATAAATCTCTTCATGTTGATCTAAGTTGCATAGTTCTATTTAACAGTGAAGAATGCCATGCTATTTATCGGATTGCCATCTGAGGCTATACCTTCAATATTTATTATATATTCCCCCGTATTATCCGAGGTATAGAATTCAATTGTCCTGGTTTGGCCTCCTAGAATTTCTACAGATGGGTTCCAATATAAAAGCTGACGGAAATCTGGTTTCCGACTTGATAATTTTTCGCGCGTTGAATATTCCGGGATAGTATAATGAGAATGGTTAAGAAGAGTAACGGGCGGCACATGCAAAGTAAGTTCGTCAAAGAGCATATCTTTATTCACGTCACCAGAAGTGAAAACTGACAATATTCCATTAAATTCCATCAGGCCAAATATCCTCTTATGGCATATAGTTTCAATTCTGTGGATTTTGTCTGATCCAAAACTGGCAATGTAATTTATATTGTTGACAAGCATTCCATTCAGGAAGATTGCAGGGTTTTTCAAATAAACTTTTTGATTGCTATCGAGAATCTCAACTTCATATGTATTTTCATTTTTTCTTAGTTTTATGTATGGTAAAGTTTCTCTGACGATTTCAGTAAAATCTTTTAATGGAATATAATCCGCAGTTAATACCCGGTAATCAGGTTCATAATAAACCTTTCTCCTGATGCCCGGTTTATTTAGCTCAATTTCATTATAAACAGTATGAATTTGATAGGTTCTGTTGACATTGGCAATTGTTTGACTTTTCTTAATGAACTGTATTGACTGATTGGAAAGAACCGTTTCGGGCAAAGCAGGGGTGCAACATGTGACAAATTTGTCATCAAGGGTTATAACAGACTCCTTCCCCTTATTTTGATCAGGAATATTTATGTATAAATCTTTATTGTAATAGTACTCATC
>CAYPKL010000051.1:0-2567 GCA_964411285.1 uncultured Rikenellaceae bacterium | reverse complement strand
AGGATGGCAAGATCAATCGGACGCCCGATACGTTATTTTATTGCAAAACGCCCTGACGGCCCTAACCTGATTATTGCAGAACGTATAGATACTATATTTGAATACCTGAAGAAAGAAGGTCTCGACCACCAGTTCCATCCTTCCTATACAAGGATGGCTCCCGCGCATTATATTACAAAGATTGAGCTTCTGGGATGCCCCGATCCGAACCCTGTTTACGAGAGGTTCTTTAAACCTGAACGTAATAAATACTTTGCCGGCAACCCCGGGAAGTTAGGAGAACTATATATGGGCGCTTTATATGAGGAGATCAGGAAGTGGCTGCAGCTCCGGGCTAAAACGGGTCCGGTAGGGATAACCTTTTCTGCAGGAATTGACAGCGGCAGTGTTTTTCTGCTTACATACCATGCACTCAGAGAGCTTGGCGAAAGCCCATCACGCCTGAAAGCATTTACCCTCAGCATAGACGGATCAGGTGAGGATCTGACTCAGGCACGATATTTTCTTGGTTCACTGGGACTGGAATTATTCCTTGAACCCGTTGAACTGGATTATTCGGCCCTTGACTGGAAGAAAACTGTCAGGATTGTGGAAGATTATAAAGCTCTTGACATTGAGGCTGCAACAATGAACATGTCGCTGTTGCAGGTGATCAGGTCAAGATACCCGGATTGGAAATACATAATTGACGGTGACGGAGGAGATGAAAACCTTAAAGATTATCCGATTGAGGAGAATCCTGAACTTACAATCCGCAGTGTTCTGAATAACCTTATGCTTTATCATGAAGGCTGGGGCGTTGATTCGATAAAACATTCCCTGACCTATTCAGGCGGATTGAGCCGCGGCTATATGCGGACTTATGCTCCCGCCGATGCAATGGGTTTTGAAACATTCAGTCCCTATACATTGCCTAATGTCATTGAAGTTTCAGAAGGGATCCCATTCATCGATATTACCGGATGGGATCAAAACAAGCTGTATGATCTTAAAGGTCAGATTGTATCTCAGGGAGTAAAAGCTGTCACCGGCCTGACAATGCCTGTATTCCCAAAGAGACGCTTCCAGCATGGCGCCGTTTCTGCAGATGCATTCAGGAAGCTGTTTCCCGAACGTGAAATAACCTACCGGAAGGAATTCCTGTCACTTTATGAATGAACCGGATTTTGAAATAACCGACAAATGGATAGTCTCGTGCCGGGGAAAGAAGAACAACGTTGATTCGGAAAGACCTTATGGATATCTTGTAGAAAAGGAAAGGACAGCTTCAGGAGAAATTGAAGATACTGCCATCATTTTTCTTACAAACCGCGAATGTCCTTTCCACTGCCTGATGTGCGACCTTTGGAAGAACACAACAGATGAAACAGTTCCCACAGGCTCAATTCCTGCTCAGATTGAATGGGCTCTTGAACAACTGCCGTCAGTTAAACATCTTAAACTGTATAACAGCGGTAATTTTTTCGACAGGAGGGCTGTCCCGGTGGAGGACTATGAAAGGATAGCTTCCATTGTTGAAGGGTTTAAAACAGTTATTGTGGAAAGCCATCCCCGGCTGATTAATGATAAATGCCTGCATTTCAAAGAAATGCTACGGCCTGAATTGCAGATAGCAATGGGATTGGAAACTGCCCATACCGGTATTCTATCAAAGCTTAATAAAAAAATGACTTTGATAGATTTTCAGAATGCCGCTGAGTTTCTTAAGAAAAATGAAATTTCGTCGAGGGCATTCATTCTTCTGCGGCCACCTTTTCTGTCAGAAACTGAAGGTGTATACTGGTCAAAAAGGACCCTTGATTTTGCTTTTGGTTCAGGAGTGGAATGCTGCATTATTATACCGGTAAGAGCCGGAAACGGGGCAATGGATATTCTTTCTGAAAAGAAATTTTTTAATCCGCCCGGAAT
This sequence comes from uncultured Rikenellaceae bacterium, assembly GCA_964411285.1. Taxonomy (GTDB): domain Bacteria; phylum Bacteroidota; class Bacteroidia; order Bacteroidales; family VadinHA17; genus LD21. The sequence continues at coordinate 659 of CAYPKL010000051.1, read as the reverse complement.
TAAATCACTCGAAGATGTGACTGAATATGGTATTGAATTGAAGGCAGGACGTGTTTTTGCTGATCTTTGGGATATCCGTCTCTTTTCATCGTGCAATAAATGCGAAGACCTCAGGATCAGAAGGCTTGCAGCTATGAACCTGGATCAACAGGTAAAAGCAAAGATTACTTGTGACTGCATTTAGTCTGAATTCAGGACATATGCCGCCACACCAGAGTTGCTTACCCCGGCAAAAAGGTATAACCTGCCATTAATAGTCATTGTTTTAAAAGATCTGACATCACCGATAATTTTAAGACCTGATTCAATCTGGGGAATATATTTGAAATTGCCTTTACCGTCACCCTGAAACAACTGTCCGTAATTGGCATCCATAACTCCCAGCCTGACACACATTGCGTTTCTGTTCCCTCCCAGGATCAGATCTTTATTTCCATCCTTGTTGTAATCAAAAATTTCAATTGCATGAACAGGTGCAAACTGAGCCTCGATGGGGAGGTATTTCTTTTCAAACCTGCCGCCTGAATTAATGAAGAGAATAGTTTTTAATTCAGTAGCGGTTAAAACAGCAGCTGATTGAAGTTCTTCCGGTGAAAATATATCTGAAAGTCTGGCAGTAGAGTAAGATTCATAATCGGGGAACTTCCTCCTTAAAGAAT
>CAYPKL010000050.1:0-5106 GCA_964411285.1 uncultured Rikenellaceae bacterium | reverse complement strand
TATCTGACTACAAGTTATTTATAATCTGATTCCAGAATTAAATACATAAACTGTAAGCTGCAATTTTTACAACGACAAGAAGGGATGACAGGATTACCCTTAATATTACATGACTATAGTAAACAAATGAAGATCAACAGGATAATCAACTTCAGATAAATTTTTAAATCTATGAAAACAAAACTCACCGGGCTGTTATTCTTAATGTTATGCCCGATTATAATTAATGCACAAAAAACAAAGATCTATGAAGTGAAGTCTCCCAATGGCTCCATAACAGTGAAAGTGGAAGCCGGAACAAAACTGCATTGGTCGGTTCAGCATAAAGGGCAGCCAATTATAGAACCCTCAGCTATTTCAATGATTTTACAGAGTGGTGAAGTACTTGGCGATAACGCGAAGATCATACCTGAAAAGGAAAGTGTCAATGCTACATTCAATGCCATAAATTATAACAAGTCAGTAATTACTGATATTTATAATCAGCTGACATTAAACTGCAAAGGGAACTATGGTATTATTTTCAGGGTGTATGATAATGCTGCAGCTTACCGTTTTTTCACCAAAAGACCCGGAGAGATAATAATTAAGGATGAAGAGGCGAATATCAATTTCACCGGCGATCATCAGGCTTTTATTCCCATTCAATGGGACTATCGCGATGGTAAGAATTTCAATTCGTCATTTGAAGCCACCTACAGGGAAATAAAGCTTTCTCAGTTTCCTAAAGACTCTCTGGCTTTCCTGCCGCTTCTGGTTGATATAGGGCAAGGCAGGAAGGCAGAACTGTTTGAAGCCGATCTCGAAGATTATCCGGGTATGTTCGTTGACCTGAACCAGACAGGCAAAGGATTCAAAGGAGTATATGCACCCTTTCCTTTAGAGACATATGAAAAAGGTATAAATATAATTCCCGGTAAAAGAGCCGGTTATATTGCTAAAACCAATGGCACCCGCAGTTACCCGTGGCGCGCGATAGTTATTAGTGAGCAGGACAAGGAACTTCTCAACAGCGATATTATTCAGAAACTTGCTTCCCCCAGCCGTATTGCAGATATTTCGTGGATAAAAGTCGGCCAGGTATCGTGGGACTGGTGGAACGGAATGAATCTTTCTCATGTTGATTTCAGGGCCGGTATGAATACGCCATCATACAAATATTACATCGATTTTGCAGCAAAATATAAAGTGCCTTTTATCCTGCTTGATGCAGGATGGAATATCCCCAGAGATCTTACCAGACCCAGAGCTGACATAAACCTTGAGGAGCTTGTAGCCTATGGTAAAGAAAAAGGTGTCGGATTAATTGTATGGTGCTCCTGGAAAGATATTCTTGCACAAAAAGAAAAAGCCTTTCCGTTATATTCCAAAACTGGTATTAAAGGGATGAAAATTGACTTTATTGACCGCGACGATCAGCTGGCTGTTGCCTCAACCTATGAAATTGCCCGGCTTGCTGCCGAATACAAATTGCTGGTTGATTATCATGGCGTTTTCAAACCGGCCGGGTTGCAACGCACCTATCCGAATGTTGTGGGGTACGAAGGGGTTTATGGCCTTGAAAACTTCAAGTGGGCTAACCCCAATGCTCCGCGTTATTGTGTAACATTGCCTTTTATAAGGAACCAGGCCGGTCCCATGGATTATACTTCGGGAGCAATGAGGAATGCCAGCAGGTCAGATTTCAGGCCTGTAAATGATATGCCCATGAGCCAGGGTACCCGGGTTCATCAAATGGCCCAGTATGTGGTTTTTGAAGTGCCCATTCAAATGCTTTCCGATAATCCTGTTATTTATATGAGAGAGCATGAGTGCACTGATTTTATTACAAAGGTTCCAACCACATTTGATGAAACTGTTCCTCTCGACAGTAAGGTGGCTCAATATGTAGCCATTGCCCGCAGAAAAGGCGACACCTGGTTCGTTGGTGCAATGACCGACTGGACACCAAGAGAATTGACAATCGACCTCTCTTTCCTTGGGGCAGGAGAATATAAAGCCGAAATTTTCAGCGATGGCATTAATGCTGACCGTGATGCCACCGACTATAAAAAGGAGGAGGTTAATATAAAAGTAGGGGACAAGCTGCCAGTTAAACTGAAGAATGGCGGAGGATGGGCTGCAAGAATTGAAAAAGTCAATTAACCTGAAAGAAACTTAAGCCAGATCGGAACAATTGATCCGAAGAAACCTATCCGTATTTTGAATAGACTGATCGTTTTATTCTTTAATAAATATCTTAAAATGACAGGCAATATTGATCTGAAAAAAGCATGTGATGAATATGATGTTGAATATGTTTCAAATGCCCCATATAAATAATAAAATGAAGCATTTTGCAGCAATTATGATTTTGTGTTTTACTTTCATTTCCTGCCATAAAAAAGACCAGACAGACAGGTTCCCTCTGGCTGCAAAACATAATATCGATGGCGCTCTTTTAACCCTGGCTTTCGATGAAATGAAAAAAGTTGATGGCGCCCTTAGCCTGATTGTCTGTAGTGATGGTGAAATAGTTGCAGAAGAATATACTAATTTTAATAATTACGGACCTGACAGCATAAAAAACATAATGTCTGTAACAAAAACCTTTACCGGGGTCCTTGTCGGGCTGGCAATAGAAAAAGGTTTTATTCAAAGCGTGGATGATCCTATAAGCAAATATCTTACCGGCATTGTGACATTTCCTGATGACATTAAAGCCGACATCACCATTGATCAGCTTCTTAAAATGACATTCGGGCATTCCTGGAATGGCACATCTACTACCAGCCTGTTCGAAGAATGTTTCTACGACTCGGAGGATAATTTGCAGTATATCATTGATCTTCCGCTTGTAAACACACCCGGAACAGTATTTAATTACAGTGATGGGGCATCACATCTGCTTTCTGCTATCATTTCGGAAGCAACAGGCATTAATACATCTGCTTTTGCAAAGACAAATCTCTTTGATCCTCTTGGCATACAAAAATTCACATGGGCAGCAGATAACAGAGGTTATCCAATCGGAGCAGCATATTTGAGGATAACACCGGCGGATATGGTAAAATTCGGTAACCTGATACTTAACAAGGGCAAATATAACGGCACACAGATTGTCCCGGAAAGCTGGATCACAAATATGACATCTCCTAAAATATTAACAAACAACGATGTACTATATGGTCCAGAATACGGTTATCAGATCTGGCTGGGAAACGCAGGTGGGAAGAATTATTATATGGCTATGGGCTGGGGTGGCCAGTTTATATTCATATTACCCGATCATAATACTGTAATTACAGCAACATGCTGGACGTCGGATCTCACCTATGAGGAGGCCGGTGAGCATTGGACTAAAATAATCAGGATCATAGTTGAAAAGATAATTCCGGCCATTTAAGGTCAGGGTAACTGTCTTTTCCAGCAACAAATCTGAGAAACGATTTGGAAATTTTTGCCACACCACTAGAGCTGAGAATAGACTCTTTGAGCTGCTGCCATGGTGTAACTTTTCATCTGCTGTTTTACATCTGTTTTTGCCAGGTTCTGTGACTTCCGGGCAATCTTACCCAGCACCTGGATCAATGTGTCAACATCCTTCTGACTATTTTCAATACCGAAGCTTACCCTGACCAGACCTGGAAATTTTAATTCAGGGAATAATTTCGCGATCAGGCCCTGAAATCGCTCAAGTGCAGGAGGAACACCGACAAGGTGTTTGATCAGAATATGTGCACAATGACAACCTGATCGTACTCCAATTCCGCCAATTCCGGCCAGTTCCCGGGCCACCCGGGTGGCAATGATTCCTTTTATTTCAAATGCAATGACACCTCCCTTCCGGATAAATACGGCTGAGTCAGGATCTTTTATTCCAAAAACCCGGAGTCCTGGTATTTTTTGCATGTCGTGTAATGCCTTCCCTGTTAAAACCTGTTCTTCTTCCAGGATCAGGTCCAGGCCTATCCGCTGTAACAGCGAAAGTGATTTACCCAAAGCGGCAATGCCCGCAACATTTTCCTCACCGGATGATTTTATCAGATCAATCTCCAGCGGGCTGAAATTAAGCAGTTCCTTCCGGGCTACCAGCACTCCGGTGCCGAATGGTGCGTAGACCTTGTGGGCAGAAAGGGCGAGATAATCAATTCCGCACTGTTCCATATTGATCTTGCGGTGCGCAACTAACTGTGCCCCGTCTACAAACAGGTGTGCCCCATACTTGTGAACAATCAGGCTGATCTCCGCCAGATAATTGCATATTCCCAGGACGTTCGAAGCACCGCTGAAAGCCACAAGCCTGATTTTCTTTTTTCCATGCTTACCTTTCTGATTGTAATCACACATAAGTGTCTCCAGCTCGTTCAGATCTATAAACCCTTCATTATTCACAGGCAGCCGGATCATGGAAACATGTGGAACCATGCGCCATGGCAAATCATTGGAAGTATGTTCGAGAATAGTGCTGAGCACGACCGGTTCGGCTTCCTGTCCCGATTCACGGGTCAGGTTCTCAGCTGAAATGTTGATGGACTCAGTGGTATTGGAAGTAAAGATCACATCATACTCAGCCAATGGGGCACCCAGTATTCCGGAGCAGATTGATCTGACCTCATGCACGATTTCCTGATATACTTTTTCAGGCTGACGCAATGTCCGGCGGACAACGTTCCATCCTGGTTCAAATGCAGGTGTGCTGGCCGCGTTGTCAAGGTTAATAAAGGGTTTGTTGCCTTCCACTGTCGGGACAAAAACTCCCCGGCCTATCATGGTCCGCCTTAGTTCATCCAGCAGTTTTTGTCCGGAATATTGCTCCAGGTCATCATTGTACAGAATTTGGTCAACAGTCAGTTTTTCGTCCTTCATATCCATAAAGGCTCCATTTCCGTATTGTTTGATCAGTTGCAGTGCCCGTGCAAAGGCGATTACGTTGATTATGGAGGGAGTGCCGGCTTCAAATTTATCAGGTGCATCGGCCCATATGACCCATCCGGGAGAAACAAGTCTGGCCGTACCTCCACCAGTCTCGAAAGGAGTGCCTTCAGGCAAAGCTCTTTTTTCGACAGCCAATGCCCTCACACCAAGCGGCAGGCCTATATCCCGGCTTGATACGCTTTTATACCT
>CAYPKL010000049.1:0-2881 GCA_964411285.1 uncultured Rikenellaceae bacterium | reverse complement strand
ATATAATTCTGGCACATGCGGCACCTGCTACCCATAATTTTTCACCCTTCATGGATTATAATCCAAACAGGTCTGATAATTACAGGTATAAAGCTTTTGGAGGCCTGGATAAAGGTCTGATTGCTTTCGGCTCATCCGACGGAATTCACTGGGAAAAGATGTTCGACGAACCCCTTGTTAAGGGCGGTGAGTTTGATTCACAGAACGTTACTTTCTGGTCATCGAACGAGCATATGTATCTTTGTTATTTCCGTAAATGGGCAAGGGACGGAGAAAAGACCATACGTTCAGTAGGCAGGAGTACTTCTGAAGATTTCCTGCATTGGTCGCAGCCGGTTCAGATGGATTTTGGGAATACCCAACCCGAGGAGCTTTACACCAATCAGACCAGTCCGTATTTCAGGGCACCACACATCTATATCGCAATAGCAGCCAGGTTTTTTCAGGGGAAACAGGTAATTTCAGATGAGCAGGCTCAAAAACTTAATGTTAATCCTTCTTATTACCACGATTGCTCCGATGCAGTACTTATTACATCAAGAGGAGGCAACCGCTATCAACGGACATTTATGGAAGGTTTTTTACGGCCGGGGATAGGATTGGATAATTGGGTATCAAGGACAAACTACCCTGCTTTGAACGTCGTTCAGACCGGTGAAACCGAAATGTCGTTTTATGTAAATCAGGATTATGCACAACCCACGACGCATCTTCACAGATATTCATTGAGAACTGACGGATTTACTTCCCTCCACACCGGGTATAATCCGGGGGAGATCATAACCAGACCTTTTACTTTCAGCGGGAATAACCTGATAATAAATTTTTCAACATCTGCTGCCGGCTATATTCTGTTTGAAATTCTGGATGAAAACAAAAAAATAATTTCTGAATATTCCGCAGACAAATGCATTCCGGTTATCGGGAATGAACTGAAAAGGCGTGTAGAATGGAAACAGCCGACGGTACCAATGTCGGATCTGAAGGGGAAAGCAATCAGACTGCGTATTAAAATGAAAGACGCCGACCTGTATTCATTTAAATTTGAATGAGGCCGGTTCAAGACTATAATACTTAAAGGAAATGAAACATGCATTTGGAATAATCGGCGCCGGAGGGATTGCTGAAGTCCATGCAAGGGCAATCCAATCGATTGCAGGCGCGGAATTAACAGGCGTATATGATGTCCATCCCGACAAAACAAGGGCTTTTGGTCAAAGATTCAATTGCAGGGCTTTTAACAGTGCGGATGAACTTTGCCATGACAGGAATATTGATATCGTCTGTATCTGTACTCCATCCGGCTCTCATCTGGAACCGTCGGTCAAAGCCATCAGGGAAGGCAAACACTGCATCATTGAAAAGCCTCTTGAAATAACTCTGGAACGGTGCGACAGTATAATAGAAGAAGGGATCAGGCACAACGTTATCATTTCAGGTATTTTTCCTATGAGGTTTGCAGATGTAAATGTTGAACTTAAAAAAGCAATTGACGAAGAGCGTTTTGGTAAATTCGTATTTGGGGATGTGTACATAAAATGGTTCAGAAGCCAGGAATACTATAATGAAGTTAAATGGAGAGGCAGTCTAAAGAACGGCGGAGGGGGAGCGATCATGAATCAGGGAATTCACTCGGTGGATCTTCTCCAATGGTGCATGGGCAAAGTAGAATCAGTATTTGCTTTTACATCATCTCCCGGACACAAGGATCTGGAAGTTGAGGATACTGCTGTTGCCGCCATAAGGTTTAAAAACGGAGCCCTCGGCGTAATCGAAGCTTCAACAGCCGTTAATCCGGGATTCTTTCGAAAGATTGAAATTCTTGGTACAAAAGGGTCTGTAATTATAGAAGAAGAAATTATCAGAACCTGGAAATTTGATATTGAAAAGGATGAAGACCAGAAAATAAGGGAGAGATTTTCAGGCAGCCAGGCATCAGGCGGGGGTGTCTCTGATCCTAAAGCAATCAGCGATGTTGGGCATATTAAACAGATTCGCGATATCATTGGTGCAATCGATCATGGCCATCAACCCGCAATTGATGGTGTGGAAGCCCGTAAAGCCGTAGAACTGGTACTTGCTGTATATGAGAGCGCCAGGGTTAATAAGGCAGTAAATCTTTGAAGCGAATATTAAGGTCTACTCAGCCAGCAGGTTGCAGCCACGGATATCGCTGTTGTCAAACCTTCCTAAAACTTCAAATCCACCGTCAGTATGAAGTCTCCCGAGGTCGCTTGTTGCAATAAATGAACAGGAATACAGGTTTGCAAGGTCGATAATGTTTATTCCTCCTGTTATACCAGGCTGTGAAATGATTGAAAGCGGATCCTGGGGATCCCTGATAAGGATCTTCATCCACGGAGGAGTATAAAAAATCCCTCCGCCGGCAGAATAAGCCTGGCTTAATAATTCGGTCATCCCGTATTCAGAATGAATTGACGGGACGTTAAATTTACTCTGCAGGATCTCATGAAGTTCTCCTCTGGTTATTTCTTTTCTCCTGCCTTTCATCCCTCCTGTTTCCATTACAATAATTCCTGAGAGGTCGGGTGAATATTGTTCCGCAAGATCGAGAAGAGCAAAACTGACACCAAGTAAAAGTGTTTTACGGTTTCCCGAAACAGCTTTATGTAAATTGGAAATAAGGTTTTCCACATCGTTTTTATAAAAACCGCTTTGAGGATCTCTGCTGGTTTTAATCAGATAGTTCATCATATAAACAAGCGATGAATTTTCCCGATCGATATATGACGGTAAAAGAGCTCCAATAAAATAGTGTTCAGAATCACCATAAAAGGATCTGAACGTACTCTGAAAGCTTGTCTCGTAGATTCTCAGATCATGGACATAATGCCGGGAAGGATTTATCCCCGTGGTTGTA
>CAYPKL010000048.1:0-9148 GCA_964411285.1 uncultured Rikenellaceae bacterium | reverse complement strand
AAACCTGGGAAATTCTGCTCTTTTATTCGAAAAATTACGATTTAGTTTCGGTTTGCATTTTAATTTATTAATGAAACCAACCGAAAAATAACACCAGATTATTTTGCAGTTGCCCATTCGGCTTTTTTCATAACTCACAATACATAAATGATTTGCCACTAAATATAACTCTTCCATGAGAATTCAGAATAAAACAAATGCAACATATTTACTGATAGTTTCAGACAGTTAATCCATTCCTAAAAGTCAAATTTTTAACAGTTAATTAATTGCCCTTTTGGTATTCCGGGTTCTAAAATATATCAATTTCCTTATCACTGTCATGTCAACTACCTGAAAGCCATGCGATTCAAGGAGCCTGGATACGCTCTCTCTGTCAAATCCCATATCGGTTTTTGAATCAAGAAAATTGGTGACCTTTTTATAAATAATTGAAATCCCTTCTGATTTGCTTTGACCGGAGGAATCTGAAAAGTATCCGATGAAGTTAGTCCCTGGCGACAAAGCATTGTGTAACCCATCCAGAAAGCTGTCAATATGTTCAATCAGATTCAGTTTTTTCATAACTACCAATGTTGAAATGCATCCTAATTCATTGAGATCATAATAATAATGATTCTTTGGAGAGAGCAGCAATATGTTGGGATCATTTGTAAGATCTGACAATTCGAGATATCGTACAAAGTTAGCCCCCCCTTTTGCAATTAGCTTTTCAATCACGCGACAATTTATGTCCCCCTGAGGTGATTTAGCTTTGCGGTAATCCGTTTTGCTTTTTCTATCAGCAATGAACTCACTATTTTTCAAATTGCCCGGGGTTTTCATTAGTTTAGAGAATAATCAGCTGACCTCTTATGTAATTTGACTGTACTATTTAACAATCTTTTTATTGAAATGTTCGCTTCTGTATATTACCGTGTGGCCTGCAACAAATAGTCCTCCGGGATCGACTGCTCAAATCCGGGGCCACTTAGTTTCGGGTTAAAAACAAAATTTATATCACTTAAAAGATTATTCTTTTTAAATCGTCATATCTTGCTGTTTTAAATGCACAATAAACTGTTCTTTAAATTAATCTTAAAATGGTTTCCATTTTGGAATAATGTAAAATAATGACAGCACTGCGTTTATATGCTATTTAGATTAAATATTAATAAATTCCAGTATCGAAAGAATTAGTTATAAGATACTTATAATAGCGAAGATCATGAACAAAAAAACTCTGGTTCTTTTTCAGGTTTTGATTATTTTCTGCATAATATTCCAGGAATCTGAAATATTTGCTCAGAACCGGGCACAAACCAGTGAAGCTGGAAAAATCCGTATAGCGTCCTGCCAGTTTCCTGTATCATCCGACATCAAAGAAAATTATCGTTGGATAAGAAAGCAGATTATTGAAGCAAGCCTGAAAAAAGCTGATATAGTTCATTTCCCTGAATGTTCTTTGTCGGGATATCCCGGATCAGATATGAACTCTCTTGATAATTTTGACTGGGATATGCTATTAAGTACAACTGATTCCCTTTTGACATTAACGGGAGAATTAAAAATATGGGTAATTGTGGGATCAATACACAGATTAAGTGGAACCAACAAACCTCACAACAGTTTGTATTTAATTAATTCTGAAGGTAATATTGTTGATAGATATGACAAACGTTTTTGCACTGAAGATGATTTAAAATATTTTTCACCGGGAGACCATTTTGTCACATTTAATTTAAATGGTGTAAACTGCGGTTTGCTGATATGTTATGACATAAGGTTCCCGGAACTTTACAGGGAGTACCGGAAATTAAATACGGATGTAATATTCCAGTCATTTTACAATGCCAGGCAGAAAGCAGGAAGTATTCATCCTATAATTATGCACATTACAGCTCAGGCAATGGCAGCATCAAATTTTTTTTATATGTCATTAACGAATTCCTCAGCATCTGAAAGCTGGCCTTGTTATTCTATTACTCCCGATGGTCTTGTGCAAAACAAATTATCTGAAAATATTCCGGGAATATTGATTTCCGAAATAGATCTTTCAACAAATTATTATGATGCAAGCAAACCATTCAGATTAAATGCTATTAACGGGAAACTTAATAGCGGGCAGTGCGTGGAAGATCCTAAATCTGTCAACAGAAAAGGTCTGAATTAACCTTTTTACTACCTGGTCAGCCTTAGAACAACGACCTTTTTTATTTTTTAATTTTTGTGCCTTTTAAATAATTTCCCTGCCCTGGCAGGTCCTTCTCCCGTTTTCGATATATATTCATACGCCCCTATATCGGGACTGCTGCCAACTTTATTACCGGCATAATCCCTCGTAAACCCAAGATTTACTCCGGCATCAATCGCCGGACTTGTTCCCCTTAAAGAATAATCAGGGTTAAACAACGGATCACCTGAAAGAGAATGGTAATCATCACTTAACGCCGACTGCCACGATTGCAGGCTGTTATAATTTGTATCGAAAATAAAACCAATGCTTTTGACATGATAAAAGTTGTAATCAATGTCAAATGCGGATGAATAATAAAATGCATAAGCTGTCTGGGTTGAAGAGAAGAATATATTATTCTTAATTTCAAGGCCTGAAATATTCGCACCTTCCTGCCACGATCTTACATGCCGGGCATTAACGGAGTCGGGTCGTTGGTTTGCGCTCCACGTAGTGCCCGCATATAAACAGGTATTGTTATAAAACCGTATATTTTTCAGGGTAATGTTTGTATTACAGAATAATTCATATGTATAGTAACAGTTTTTAAAAACATTGTAATATATATTTATATTTCTTTGAGTGAATGTTCCGGATCCCTGCGGACTTATTCCTGCGTCATATATGTCATGTATATAATTGTATCTGACGATTATATTGGAATTATCCAACCACATTTGAATACCATTGCCCATTCTGTGAGGAGGACCATAATACATTCCTCCAATGAATGAAACATCGCAGTTCTGTACTACAATATTTGATGAATTTCTTAAAAATATTCCATTGTTGGCGCTGTATCGCACATCCAATCCGTCGATAGTTATATAATTTCTGTCTACAATTGAAACTATATTTTCAGAATATACGCCTCCGGCTTCAATATTGGAATAATAAGAACCCGGATTATAAACTGAATACATATAGACAAGATCGTCAGCCGGATTGAAATACCAGTCACCTTGTGAGGTGCAATTCCCGGGCTCTGTTTTTCTGATTCCACAGCTTTCCTCTTTATTCAGGATTATATTCCCGATATCATTAATTTCGGAAGTAGAAACTTTTATCTTAGTTTTCCAGATATTGCCTGAGTGATTAGTCCATTTTCCTGATCCGCTTATATCAAGCGAACCCGATATTTTAGGTTTATTTCCGGTGTCATAACTTGTTAAAGTTATTACGTTTCCGGGTACACCGCTGCCCTGAATCAGTAAATATCCCCTGAAAGTATCTCCTGAATGGAATTTGATTTTATCGCCTGCCGAAAACCTGGTACTATTTATTTTTGAAAGTGTTTTCCATGGCGAAGAAGCTGATGTTCCGCTGTTTGAATCCTTTCCCGTTGAGGATACATAATATGTAGTTCCTGAATTTTCAGCCTTCCAATATGCCGATATTGCCTTACCGAATAAACCACTTGCCAGATTACTCCCTGTTTGTGTAAAATGAAATCCATCCGAATAATAAGTTTTATTTGATGGATTATCAAATTCAGATACTTCATCCGTGTCAAGAATATAAACTCCTTTTAGTTCAGACAGATCATTTCTAATCAGATTATTAAATACCACTCTTTTTTCTTCAAAACCTTTACCTCTGCCATAAGCATTGGTAGGAGTAATGGTATATGCAAATACTTTCCATCCGGCAGCTAATCTGTCATGCACATAAGCTTTATAAGCTTCATAGGTATTATTAACATCTCCCGCATTATTCGTCATATCATTAACACCAAGCCATAATACAAGTATATTCTTGCAATGGGCTGTTTCAGTAATCAATTTACTGTCTGCTATTGACGCTCTGCCTGCAACTTCACTAATCACAGATCCCTCCTTTCCATTGTTGTAAACCTTGCATGTTTCTGTTTCCAAAGGCAGGTAATGAGCGCACCAGGTCCCTGTTGCAACAAATGAATGACCTTCAACTAACAGATTAGAACGATTTGGCTGACAATCGCTTCTTATAAGCGCAAAACATAGTATCGCAATTAAAACCAGTTTCTTCATAACTCTTATTTTGTTACGTGTCTTTCCATTGATGAAATAACATCATCATCCAAAACCACATCTCAAATTTAATCCTTTACTTGTAAAAATTGGCCTGATGTTTTGCAGATGTTTTCATGAACTTAAAGATTTAGCTGATTAATTCACATTTATGTAGCTTTAAGTTTCATTCAGAGAAAATCTCCTGAATGCTGTTGTTGAAAACTCAGGGGAGAAAGGTGTGAAATTTTTATCCGCCTGCATTTATCCCTGCGAATACTAGTTGAATATATAAACCAGATAATATAAATTAGTAACCTTGAACCCGGTAATATTAAATACAATGAGAAGTATGATTTTCAGCATTTTAGCATTGACCTTGAGTTGTTCAGATATAGCTTCACAAATTTCAGAAAAGCAGATACTTAGACCAAAAATTGACGGAGAATGGTGGGCTATCACCGGAAATCCCGATCTGGGAGAAATTACAAATCCCAGGCAGCAGCCTGTAGATTTTGGCGTCTGGCTGGCTGGAGACGGTACCTGGCAGTTATGGTCCTGCATACGATCAACAAATGAACCAGGCAAAACAAGACTTTTTTTCGGATGGGAGGGGAAATCTATAACTGATGTGGATTGGACACCAAAAGGAATAAAGATGAAAGCAGATCCTTTACTTGGTGAAACAGCCGGTGGTTTGCAGGCGCCATATATATTCAGGGAAGGGGAAACATGGCACATGTATTATGGTGACTGGAATGCGATTTGTCATGCCTCCAGCACTGACGGGAAGATGTTTGAACGAATTATTCAATCAAATCTTGAAAGAGTTCCTGCAATTTTTACAGAAGGCGCAGGGACCAATTCACGGGATCCTATGGTAATAAAGGAAGGTGAAATGTATTATTGTTATTATACAGGTGGAGTTGGCTTCCTGGAAGATGGTGCACAGGAGAAAATGGGTGCAATATATTGCCGGACATCAAAAGACCAAAAACACTGGAGTAATTCGACCATAGTCTCCAGGGGTGGGCGAACAGGAGATGGATGGTTCGCTCATGAGTGTCCTTTTGTAGTTAAAATTGGTAATTACTTTTACCTTTTCAGAACTCAGCAGTACGGATTAGAAAATATCTCAACCGTTTACCGGTCCCTGGATCCATTGAATTTTGGTATTGGGACAGATGAAGGATATTTCGTCACACAGTTACAGGTAGCCGCTCCTGAACTGATCAACTACCAGGGCCAATGGTATATTTTCGCACTGAATCCAGAGTTGAACGGCATTCGGGTAGCCCTCTTAAAATGGTCACCTGAGTGATCACAGTATAAATCCATTTAGAAACTAAACTCTTACTAATATGTTAAAAATATTTACAAGATTCAGATTATGCAGAATAAAAATATGTATAATAATGTTGTTAATTTCCTCATCAACAATGACATTTGCCGGAGAACCAATTGTATTGGTATATATTATTGACGGTCTCCAGCGTGATGCAGCAGAGGTAGCAGTAGCAAATGGTGCAGAAAATCTGAAATTTCTGATTGAAGACGGGGTATTTGTGCAAGAAACTTATTGTACAAGCCCTGCACCACGGATGTATTTACCTGATGGTTCATTGCCATGGGGAACATCCTCTTCGCCCAATGTCGCCATGCATACCGCAACACATATCTTTGAATCCAGAAAGATTGATGATATCTTCCTTTCCGCCAGGCATGCAAAAATTAAATCAGTTTTTGCTGGCGGTGCAGGTAATTATGAAGAATTTACTACACCCGATTTCTGTTATGCAGGTTCATTGACTGATTCCGCTGTGGTGCAGTATGGAATTAGTCATTTTAAAAATGATGGAACCAGGTTACTCCGACTTCATCTTCAGCAAATCAGAGATAGCTGGTCAGGTCCGGAAGATAAGCTTGATCCTGATTCTCAGTATCAGAAAGCTATCCTGAATGCAGATGCTTTATTGGGCAGACTTATTCAAGTATTTAAGAGTAAACGTGTATGGGAGAATGTGTATATTATAGTGGCCGGAGATCACGGGATGGGCACTGCCAGACAAAGTGAACATCCGCCATCAGTTCTATCTTCATGGTCCCCATTTATGAGTTTTTACGGACCAGGGGTTAAGAAAGGTAAAAGTATTCCTTATGCTGAAACACCTGATCTGGCAGTGATGATAAATCACTTCTTAAACCTCAAACCATTAAAGGGACATACTGATCCAAATGTAGACTTTGAAATGAAAGGGACAACCGGTACACTTTTAACCAATATTTTTGAAGGTAATCCGGATAAGATCACGCACCCCAAAATGATTCGCAGGTATTTGGAAAGTAAAAACTGGAAACCTTCGGACGATTTTGCAGAGTACAGATTATCAATGATATCTTTTATTAAAGAATTAACTTCAAAAAGATAAAAATTGCAGAGGCAGATTGGATAAAAATGTCTTTTAACCAGAAAAGCAACTTATTTAGAATTCAGAATGAATAATATTATTCGTCAGGTTATGCAATCGGTGAAACAGTCAAAATGTATAAATTAACATCCATAGTCCAAAAACAGGTATCTTACAATTTGAATAGAAGAATTTACTCCGGCACATTGGGCATATTTTACGGCTTTTGTAATTATCTTTGCCGGAAATGGGACGTTAGCTCAGTTGGTTTAGAGCGCTTGCTTCACATGTAAGAGGTCACTGGTTCGAGCCCAGTACGTCCCACTTAGGTTGTTCATCTTAATTTTAAAATTTGTGAATACAATTTTTAATTATTAATATAGTGAAAATTTGTCTTTATGAATTGCATTATATGTGCCGATAAAATAAGCTCCGGCCTTCTTGAAGAATTTGTAGGGAAAACTGCATCCTTAAATCTTACCGGAAAATTTATGGATTCAGTTTCAGCCAGGGACCAGTTATCAAAAAAGCTGGATACTGACCTTATTTTTCTTGACCTCGAAGTCCCTGGCATGGACAGCTTCGACTTTATCAGCAGCCTAAGCTATCATCCTCATATTATTATGGTATCATCAAGTGAGCAGAATGCCCTGAAAGCTTTTGACTTCAATGCTGTTGATTACCTTATTAAGCCTTTCACCTATTCCAGATTCTGTAAAGCTGTTGATAAAGCAATAAAGTATTATTCAAGAAAGGAAATTAGCAGCAGAGGGGATAACGGGATATTTATTAAAAAAGGGTCATCATTGATTAAGCTGAAAATTGAAGAATTAATATATATTGAAGCTCTTGAAAATTATGTAACCCTGAATACTTCAGAGGGTAAGTTCACTGTTCATTTTACAATGAAGGCAATAGAGAATCAATTGCCTTCCAGGATTTTTTTCAGGGTTCACAGATCTTTCATTGTGAATAAAAATATGATTCATTCCATAAAAGAAAATTCGCTGGATCTGATTATCGGTAATGAGTTGAAAAACATACCTATCGGCAATTCTTTCAGGGAACCCCTGCTGAGCAGCATAAACATGATTACCAAATAAAACCTGCTCATAAAAAAGTTATGGAAAGCAGGGAGAATGTTAAAATCTACTCGGTATATTGAATGCGTGCGAAGGTCCGGGCTAAAAAAAGACCAGTGTTTCTTTAATTATTTCACCTTGTTTATCTACCCCGTATAATTTAATTCCGACGGAAACTATGGTACTGCTGTCAATATTTGAAATTGGCATAAAAGTATCCTTAATATCATCAAAATCATCTATTTCATCATAGTCCTCAACAGGCAGGTACAGATGGATGATCAAAGTACAGTCGGGCTCATTAATCCGGATAAGAACTTTAAGCAACTTTGTCAGCCATATTGAAGATGCAGTATTGTAATACTCCAGGTTGAGCCTTAAATTGGTAGTTGGTTTTGCATTCAGAATATATTCCGTAACCCAGTTGATTACAGGTTCATATAATTTTGCTGCATTTTCAGGAATTGACTTACCTGAAAAAGTAAGATCCCCGGTTAATTGATTCAAATCAATTTGTGGTGTTTTTGGGGTCTTTTCTATAATTAATTCCGTCATCATTTTTTCTTTGAAGTTTACTATTCATAATTAAAAGCTGCAAAAACATTTTTCAAATCTATAGCTTATTTTAAGAAACCAAGTCTCCTTCGTCAAATACCTTATTAAAATATCTAAAATTACAAATAGTTTTAATTATTTTAAAATCAGTTGAAAAGTCCCTGGTGTTATTTAAAACCTGGGCTTTTAGGAGATGTTCCATTTCAGATCCTTTTGAACAATTGTAAAAATGCTCTAAAAAGACCAAATAAACCTGCAGCGACATAAGCTATCAGAAGTATGAATAAATTTTCCATTTTTTTAAGTTTATGTTTATAAAACTATCTGTTAAGATTACTCTTCAATGCCAATTTTGTAAATAAGACTTAAATGCAAAAGAAGTTATGCTTAAAAGTCATATTGTTTTCACGTAACCACCACCGTAATGCTTTTGCAATTCTTCTGCGCCTTAACAAAACTGTTCCGGTTTCGTCTGATGTAATTTGAAAATGTGCTTTCATAACTTTTCGTATTTGTTATATGGTAAAAGTAATATGCCTTTATTAATCTGGCAAGTCGCAAAAGCCCATTTAGTGGCAAATTGGAAGTGTTACCAATATGCTTTGTCAACGAATAATGGAAGAATAATTACAAACAAATGCCACTTGAAGTCAGAAGGAAGTCGTTCGTCAAAATAGGACGGGGATTTATCAGAAATCTATCCAAAAATTGAATCAGGAATTTATTTTGAACCCTATAATATTGATTATCTGAATAATATTCTGGTGCCTGAAAAAATTAACTGAATTACTCAATTTTGACAAATAGTTCAATTATATGGATCAATTTTTGGTTTTTCATCGCTTTCCAGGGTTATAATTGCGTAATTATGCTGATTGAAATGGCGATTTAGCTCTGTTA
>CAYPKL010000047.1:0-2638 GCA_964411285.1 uncultured Rikenellaceae bacterium | reverse complement strand
ATTGTTATTATGAATTGGAAAAAATTGAAGAAAGTGATTATCCCATTGATTATTGCAAAATTGGTGATTCTTGGTTTTGTTATATTCAGCGGTGATGTCATCAGTATTTCAAGAGATATAAACTACAGTAGTACTTATCAGGAAGGATTTGATAGCGATAGTGTAGTTCTGAAAAAACAAAAATTTATTCGAATTGTCCGGAATGAAGAAGAACGTGGTATTTCAATAAAATTACGTGCCAGGAAAAATGCCAGGCCTCCCAGAGAAAAGGAAAGTGAGATATCCATCCCGATAGTTGACTGAAAGTCCGGGAAGGTATATCGGAATAGGATCCGGTTTAACCAGAAAGCCTCTGGTAATTAATTCAACTCATTTTTAAGTTTCTTTAATTTATTGATTGCCTGTGAATTTATGGCACTCCAATAGTACAGGAATCCAAAGCCGGAAGGTTTAACAGAATAGTGCTTAATAATTAACGGTTTAAGATCGTCAATGTCAAAAAATACTACTGAAACGGTTCCTAAAGTTTTGGTTTTAGAGTAATTTTCCTCACAGAGGATCATGCCAATATGATCCTTGTATAATTTTTGGTCAATGTTCAGGTTTTTGATCATATTTTGAATGTCTTCATCAGACAGCCTGTAATCTAAATTATCCGAATAAACTTTCTCCCATTCAACAGCTGCATTAACCTTATTAACATAGGAAAAATCCATTTTTATTTCATCCCGTCTTAATCTCTTTTTCAGGAACTTCTCATATTGATTGGTTTTAAGTAAATTATTACAATCAACAAAAAATCTTAATATTTCAGGCTTGTTATTAAACATTTCTGCTTTAGTAAACTGGATCTTTGAAAAGTCTTCACCCAGGAAAACCAATGGTACATCAGGATTAAAAATATCCTTTTTTGTTTGAGCTGAACATAAGATCGATATTAAAAGAAATAAGACAATTGATAATGGTTTCATAATTTCTGATATTAAGTTTATCAAAGCTAATTATTGTTTAAGCAAAAGTCAATATTATTGGTGTATCTTATTTAAAATTATTAATGAGATCTTATTTTTGATTTTAATTTCTTAAATTAGTCTGCCTAATTCTTATAACTCAAGCTAATCCCTCTAAACTATGAAAGAAGTAATTTTATTAGTAATTTTTAGTGTTTGTATTCCATTTCTTATTTTTGGATCTTCTCCAAAGGATTTTAGTACTCAATTTGATCCATTAAAACAGGAAACAACCAGGCCTCCCTTACGATTAAAAGGAACCAAGGTTTATAAGGAAACTACTTTGCTTACAAAAGATGAGGTTCTGAATATTCTTAGCGTTAACCCCTCTGACAGGAAAAAATATGACAAAGGTACACGCTTGAGAAGTACAGGTGCAGGTCTCATAATCGGTGGCGCTGTTACATTTGTCGGAGGAGTAGTATTGGCGGTAACCGGTATTGAATCAAAC
This sequence comes from uncultured Rikenellaceae bacterium, assembly GCA_964411285.1. Classification (GTDB taxonomy): domain Bacteria; phylum Bacteroidota; class Bacteroidia; order Bacteroidales; family VadinHA17; genus LD21. Next base: position 1,177 of record CAYPKL010000047.1, on the reverse strand, counting down.
ACAGATGGTTATTATGGTTACACCACTACAGATTTTACAAGTAAATACTACATCGGATTGGCAATCGGGACCATTGGTGAATTAATGGTTGACGGAGGTATTGCATGCTCGATCATAGGAAAAACAATGATAAGGCGGTCTGTTTTTAACTATAATGAAACAAATAAACAATCCGGTTATGTTCCCGGATTAATAAATTATCAGTTTGGACTACTTGACAATGGGAAATTAGGACTAAAATTTACATTTTGATCCTTTGCAGAAGATTGCAGTGATCTTGAGCCAATGATAGGAAGTTGTTCAAATGAATAGAGATTATTTTATTCGTGTTATGGAGGGCTTTTAGGTAAAAGAATGATTATTCATCGTAAACTAAAGTTAATCGCAAGAATTTTTGTAGGAACCGTTTTTCTGGTCAGCGCCATTTCTAATTTTATCTCGATAGATTCTTTGGAAATCTATGTTTACAGCTTTGGAATGAGAAACTGGATTTGGCATTTTCCCTTGTACGTTTTATTATTTCAATGGAATTGTTTTTCGTGATATTAGCGAGCCTGAAAATATTATTGTATTACAACAAAAGATATACCTGACACAATAAATAATTGACCCAAGTCAATAGATATTATAATCGAATAGGGTAAAGGTGTTTTTAAATGCAAGGGGTGTATAATGGGTGGTCATTCTGAACAGGATCTTTCCGGGCAGGATCGCCGGCTTTCCCGACGGATAACTTGCATAAAGTTATTTCAGACAATAACTTGTATTAATTCAGCCTTTTAAAAAATATCCAGTCAAAAAAATCTTATTTTTGTATTAACTCTTTGAAAAGATTAACTTTTCAAAATAAATCGAAGGAGATGTCAGAAAAGGATAAAGGATTTAGCTTCAGAAAATTATTTTTCAGAGATACAGAAACAGGCACACAGGAAAAGCAATTTCAGAAAGCGGAGCCTGTAAATAAAAATGCTCAGGATGACTTTATAACAAATACAACCCAAAAAACAGCCGCCGGCGATCAGAATCAAGCACTTGTGGAGGACTTCGTTCAGCGTCTTCAGAATTTAATCAATCAGAATAACCAGACCGGTTTTGATTTTCTTGAATTCACTGAATCACTTTTTGAAGAAAAACAAAATCCGGGGCCGGAAGTTTTTAAAACAGTTTTCAGGATCGC
>CAYPKL010000046.1:0-3922 GCA_964411285.1 uncultured Rikenellaceae bacterium | reverse complement strand
CCGTAGCTTATGGTAATACAGTGACTGTTGCATATACTAAACCGGCATCCAATCCTCTCCAGACTGCTTCCGGCGGACAGGCAGCTTCGATAAGCGCCCAGAGTGTCACAAACAAAGTAAGTGCTCCGGCTATTCCTGTTTATGTAAGTGCCGCTATAGAAAATGCCACTCCATCAGTGCTGGAAATAACTTATAACATTTCTCTGGCAAATATTGTTCCTGCTGCTTCAGCATTTACTGTTCAGGTTAATTCAGCTGCCAGAAGTATTAACTCCGTCGCTGTTTCAGGTACTAAAGTTACCCTGACTCTCTCTAGCGCCGTTGCTTACGGCAATACAGTGACTGTTGCCTATACTAAACCATCCTCCAATCCGCTCCAGACAACTGCCGGCGGACAGGCTGCCTCATTGAGTGCCCAGAGTGTATTAAACAAAGTAGGCGCTCCTGCCCCTGTTTATACAGGTTCGGCAATTGAAAATGCGACGCCATCAAAACTTGAGATGACTTACAACCTTTCCCTGGCAAATACAGCACCCGCTGCTTCAGCATTCAGCGTCAGAGTTAACAATACAGCCAGGGCTGTCAGCAGTGTAGCCATTTCAGGATCCAAAGTAACTCTTACTCTTGCAAGCGCTGTTGCTTTTGGCGATGTTATTACTGTTGCCTATACAAAACCTGCAGCCAATCCGGTTCAATCAACTGCCGGTGGACAGGCTGCCGCTCTTAGTGCCCAGCCGGTTACAAATAAACTTCTGCCGCCTGTGCCGGCCTACACAAGTTCCGCTGTAGAAAATGCATCTCCCTCAAGGATCGATATAACTTTTAATCTTACCCTGGCAAATATTGTCCCGGCTCCTTCATCTTTCACAGTAAACGTGAACACCGCAGCAAGAACCGTTAACAGTGTTACAATATCAGGCACAAAGGTTTTGTTAACACTGGCAAGCGCTGTCATTAATGGTGATGTAATTACTGTTGCTTATACCAAACCATCTTTAAGTCCGGTACAAACAGCTGCCGGAGGACAGGCTCCGTCTTTTACGGCCAGGAGTGTAACTAACAGGGTAGGGATTGCAAATACACCTCCCGTTATAGTTGTAAATTACAAGTCAAGCACATATTCCGGATTCGTTAGTGAATTAGACGCTACCGGAAGCTATGATGCTAACAAAGACAACCTGACATTCAGCTGGGTGATACCGGGTAATATACCTGTTTCATCAACTTCAGGCTCCAAAATTCAGTTTCTGAGCCCAATCGTCAGCCAGACTCAAAAGGTTGAATTTAAACTTAATATCAGCGACGGTAAGGTTACACAAACCAAATCAATCCCTGTCGATATTCTTCCTTATCAGCCTGCCCTTGAGGTGGCGGATGTCTTAGATGTTGAAGCCAGCAGTTACCAGTCTCCTAATTATCCTTACAACATATTGGATGGAAATATCGCAACTATGTGGTCTGTTAACGGTGATAATCAATGGCTTATTCTGGAATTGAAAACAGCATTCAGCGTTCAGCACGTAAAACTGGCTTTCCAGAACGGTCAGAAAAAAGAATCATATTTTGACATCCTTGGTTCAGAAGATAAAGAGATCTGGGAGCCGATCCTGACAAAAGAAAATTCCTGCGCTTTCTCCGGAGATCTTCAGGTATTTGAATTTCCGCCTTCAAAAACCGGTAAGGAATTTAAATATATCAAACTGATCGGACGGTGCAACTCGGTGGATACATGGAATTATATTTCCGAATTTAAAATTTTCGGATACAAACATAAAAATCCTACATCCTACGAAAAACAGATCATAAAGATCTACCCAAATCCGGCACATGAACTTATCAATATAAAAGTTGAGGAAACAAACATAGCTCCCGACTTCATAAGGATAATCAGCATGTCAGGAAAAGTCCTTCTTGAGGACAAAATTGATCCTGAAGTAAGTGAATTCAGTTTGCCGATTGATCTGAAACGAGGTGTTTATCTGGTTCAGATAGGAGAAGGCAATATCACCCTTTTCAGCCAAAAACTAGTCGTCAGTTATTAGCAATAAGCAGTGTACCTTCAAACATGATCAGTTCCTGACCAGACAGGAAATAAGATTTGATTTTGAGAAGAGTACTATTTAACAATAATAAAATCCACTCTCCTGTTTAGTTTTCTATCAGCTTCTGCATAATTAGGTGCAACCGGTCTGTTTGCTCCAAACCCCATTGCAACCAGCCTTAATGGGCTGATTCCGTTCAGAATGAGATAATTGGTCATTGCCTCAGCCCGTTTTTGGGTCAATAACTGGTTGGCGGAAGCAGAACCGGTATTGTCGGTATGGTTTGAAATCTCAAGTTTTACGGTCGGGTATTTTGTGAGGAATCCGAGAATCAGATCCAGTACCTGAGTTCCTGAAGATGTCAGGTTAAAGTCATTCTTCCTGAAGAATGCATCAGATGATACTCCAAATACTTTTTTAAGATTATTAAGTTCCTTTGCTGCAGGATCTTCAAGAGAATAAGTTCTAATTCGGGTATTGGTGAAACCCAGTTCAGTTATCTCAATAAATGCCTGGCGGGTTGCCATCAGGTTCATTTCTTCATCTATTATGTAACTGTAGAGTCTTTCGGAAGGAATAAATATTTCTTTAACTGAATATTTCTTAGGAATATTATTAAAAACCTTATTGTCGGGTGCCAGCTTCATTTTTGAGGATAGAATTTCTACCTGGAAAACCATTTCCTGATTGTAATTCTTTTCAGCAGAATATTTGGTCTCAATAAAAGCATGATCATAATCAAAAATATTCAACCTTGGTTCAGGTTTTACAGGTTTTGTATCAAAAGCTGATTTATCTTTTTTGCTTTCAAAAACTTTTATTTGCCGGGAAGCACAAGTCTCCTGAATTTTCCCGGTTTTGTCGTTTCGTAGTATCAGTCCAAGTTTAACCTCATAATCACCTTTTGTATCATATGAATGACTGACACTCTCCCCTTCAATTCTGTCTCCATCGCCGAAATACCAGGTATAATAAAGAATTTTAGAACCGGGATAAACAGAAGAGAGCCCGTCGATTTTTAAGGATTCACCGGCAAGGGCAGAGGATACCGAGTTTATAACAGGCTGTTCAATATCTTTCAGCTCAAGATCATAAAGTGATTTCTGGAAAAAAACTTTTCCCGAACTTTTCTCAATAACATCAAGTCTGACAGTATACTTTCCAGGGCCGGGAAAACAATGTTCAACATTTTGTCCGACAGCTTTTTCACCGTCTCCGAAACTCCAGACCAGTTGAGAATAACGTTCATCAATCTGGATAATACCCTGGTCTGTAAATTTAAAGCAATATTGGTTGGTCCGTTGTCTATCACAATAAAATAGCTGGTGAATATTGGTTTTATAATTGTAAATATCAACGCTGGTACCTCGCCTGGATGAAAAGAAACCTTCATTCATTACTGAATCAGATATCAGCTCAAAATCATCATACTGCGAATTGATTGGTTCATCAAGACGAACAGGAGCCAGCCATTTTCCAGCTGATTCCTTTGAATAAAATATATCCTTACCGCCAAACCCCGGATGACCATCAGAAGCAAAAAACAGGCCGCCTTCACTATTAACAAAAGGATATGATTCATTACCATTTGTGTTAATATCCGGTCCCATATTTACAGGGTCATTCCAGTAATCGCCTTTCCACTGGCAATAATAAAGATCCGACCCTCCAAAACCGGCCGGATTATCTGTAGCAAAAAACAACCTTTTACCATCAGGGGAGATATAGGGAGTTGTAATATTATAGTACTCATTATTAAATCTTAAGTCTCTGGTTTTAACCCATTTATTATCTTCAATTACCGCACTGTAAATCCCCAATTTATTCCTGGGATTTGAATTTTCCTTTGCAGAACCTCCAGTTTTAATGTTCCTTGAAAA
>CAYPKL010000045.1:0-3345 GCA_964411285.1 uncultured Rikenellaceae bacterium | reverse complement strand
GAAGACCTGGTCGAAGACCTGGTCGGGACGGTTCGCGACGGCACGCACCGTGCGTGAGCCGTCCAGCATCCTTGCTAGGGCGTTGCCAGCTGGGATGCAGAGCGGTCCAACAGGTCGCCGCAGCGAACCAGCAAGGTGTTTCTGACCGCCGATGCCCGCTCGACCAGCTGGGACTGCTGGCGCACGTAGTCGGCTCGCCCGCCGGGGGTTTCAATGGGAACCGGGTCGTATCCGTAGGCGCGAAGGTCGTACGGCGAGGCCCGCATATCAAGCTCACGTGCCCGGTAGGCCAGTTCGAAAGCGTCCCAGACCAGGTCGGAGTCGACCAGCGGTGTCAGTTTCGCCGCGAACTTGTACAGATCCATGGCGGCATGCAGGCAGCCCGGCTGCTCATCGGCGATCTGGGACTCACGGGTCAACTGGAGGGCATTGCGCGGTCGCGCCGGACCGGTGAAGAACCGGAAGGCATCGAAGTGGGTGCAGCGCATCGGCATGGATTCCACGACGGCGTCGGTGCCATCCTGTCCCAGCCGAAGAGGCAGGCGGTGCCGGAGTTGACCAGGGTCGGTTCGGTAGACCATCGCCCACTCGTGCAGGCCGAAACAGCCGAGATGGGCGGGCCGGCGGGCCGTCTGGGCCAGCAGCCGGGAAACGTAGTCGACCGTCCCGCGGCGCTTGTCGAGATGGTCGGGATCGACGGTCACTCCCCCGGCGACTCCCCCGGCGAATTGTCGATAGCCCCGCAGATTCTGGTACTCCTGCGCCTGCGGGCCGGTCAACACGAACCCGAAACCGGGGTGCCAGCGGCGCAGCTGCCCGGGCGTGAAGTTGTAGTAGGTGAACAGAAAGTCGACCACCGGGTTCGGTTGCCCCGCGGCGCGCTGCTGAAGGTAAGCCCCCAGCAGCGCCCCGACCCGGCCGTGGTGCCGATCGCGCCGCTCCAACCAGTCCGGCGCGTCGAGCATTGCCCGACCCTACCGATACCGGAGCCGTCGGAACCCCCGGTCCCCGGGCGGGCCCGGCGCGGTCCGCGGCGAAGGCAGCGGCGGAACCAATGGGGCGCGGCGTATAGGATCAAGCGACCCTCGAGAGGGATGAGGTTGGAGGACCGATGACGAACCGAGTGGTCGTGGGCAATCTGCGGGTGGCGCAGAACCTGTACGACTTCATCACCAACGAGGCCATACCCGGGACGGGCATCAACCCGGAGAGCTTCTGGGCCGGTGTGGACAAGGTGGTCACCGACCTCACCCCGCGCAACGACGAACTGCTGGCCCAGCGCGACCAGTTGCAAGCTCAGATCGACAAATGGCACCGCCAGCACGTCATCGGAGGCTTCACTCTCGACGACTACAAGCAGTTCCTGACGAGCATCGGTTACCTGCAGCCGGTGCCGGAGGACTTCACCATCGCCACCTCAGGGGTGGATGCTGAGATCACCTCGACGGCCGGTCCACAGCTGGTGGTGCCGATCCTCAATGCCCGCTTCGCGCTCAATGCCGCCAACGCGCGGTGGGGCTCGCTCTACGACGCGCTGTACGGCACCGACGTCATCAGCGAGGACGGCGGGGCGGAGAAGGGCAGCAGCTACAACACCGTGCGCGGTGACAAGGTGATCGCCTACGCCCGGCGCTTCCTCGACGATGCGGTTCCGTTGGTGGACGCCAGTTACCGCGATGTCGCCCGGTTCCTCATCGAGAACGGCCGCCTGGAAGTGGTGCTCGGCAACGACGACGTCACCGGCCTCGCCGATGGGGCGCAGTTCGCCGGGTACACCGGAGACCCGTCCGCCCCGAACTCGCTGCTGCTGGTCAATCACGGCCTGCACATCGAGATCCTCATCGACCGCGACTCCCCCATCGGGTCGACCGACGCGGCCGGCATCAAGGACGTTGTGCTGGAATCCGCGGTCACCACGATCATGGACTTCGAGGACTCCGTCGCCGCGGTCGACGCCGGCGACAAGATGCTCGGCTACCGCAACTGGCTGGGCCTGAATAAAGGCGACCTCGCCGAACAGGTCAGCAAGAGCGGCCGCAGTTTCACCCGGGTACTCAACGACGACCGCACCTACACCCGGCCCGACGGGACTCTGTTCACTCTGCCCGGCCGCAGCCTGCTGTTCGTCCGCAACGTGGGCCACCTGATGACCAACGACGCCATCGTCTTCGGCGAGGGGCCTGACGAAGGCCGGGAGGTCTATGAGGGCATCCAGGACGCACTGTTCACCAGCCTGATCGCCGTTCACGGTCTCACCGGGCAGAACAGCCGCACCGGGTCGATCTACATCGTCAAACCCAAGATGCACGGCCCCGCCGAAGTCGCCTACACCTGCGAGTTGTTCAGCCGCGTCGAAGAAGTGCTGGGCTTATCGCACGGCACCCTCAAGGTCGGGATCATGGACGAGGAGCGGCGCACCACACTCAACCTCAAGGCCTGCGTCAAGGCGGCCGCCGATCGGGTGGTGTTCATCAACACCGGGTTCCTGGACCGCACCGGCGATGAGATCCACACCTCGATGGCAGCCGGTCCGATGATCCGCAAGGGTCAGATGAAGTCCCAACCGTGGATCCTGGCCTACGAGGACCAGAACGTCGACGTCGGTCTGGCCACCGGTTTCTCCGGACGCGCCCAGATCGGTAAGGGCATGTGGGCGATGACCGACCTGATGGCCGACATGGTGGAGCAGAAGATCGGCCAACCCCGCGCCGGGGCTACCACCGCCTGGGTCCCCTCGCCCACCGCGGCAACCCTGCACGCCATGCACTACCACTACGTCGACGTCTACGCGGTCCATCGGGAATTGGCCGGCCGGACCCGCACCACCATCGAGCAACTGCTCACCGTGCCGCTGGCCGGCCGGGAACTGGCCTGGGCGCCGGACGAAATCCACGAGGAAGTCGACAACAACTGCCAATCCATCCTGGGTTACGTGGTGCGCTGGATCGACGCGGGAGTGGGCTGTTCGAAAGTCCCCGACATCCACGACGTGGCCCTCATGGAGGACCGCGCCACGCTGCGCATCTCCAGCCAACTGCTGGCCAACTGGCTGCACCACGGTGTCATCACCGAGCACGACGTGAAGTCCAGCCTGCGACGGATGGCCGCAGTTGTCGACGAGCAGAACGCCGCCGACCCCGAGTTCCGGCCGATGGCCCCAGACCCGGAGGCCAGCATCGCCTTCCAAGCCGCCCAGGAGCTCATCCTGGCCGGCGCAGCCCAGCCCAGCGGTTACACCGAGCCGATCCTGCATCGGCGCCGTCGGGAGTACAAAGCAAGTGTGGGTCTGTAGCCGATGGGCAGGCACAGCATCCCCTCGCCGGGGCAACCCACCGGTGAACCCTC
>CAYPKL010000044.1:0-3134 GCA_964411285.1 uncultured Rikenellaceae bacterium | reverse complement strand
TGCAAACGGACTTACATCGTATGGAAAACCACTGAGCTGTTTTGAGATTGCCGGTTCAAATAAAAGGTTTATGCCTGCCACAGCTTTTTTTACAAACACTGGTATTACACTGTTTTCGCCATACGTGAATGAACCTGTTGCGGTAAGATATGCATTTAAGGACTTTATTATCGGAGATCTTTTCAACACCGAAGGAGTGCCTGCTTCTTCATTCAGGACAGATGACTGGGAGCAGTAAGGGCGGAAGGCGCTGGGCACTGGACGCTGGGCACTGGGCACTGGGCACCTAGTTTAGTAAAATCTTTTTAGTATTGAGTACAGTTGCTTGTATTGCTGAAATTTAGCATTATAGTGATCTGAATTATTGGGCTCAATTCTGGACACAGGGCAGATCCATTTATTAGCTATATCGCCAACTTCCTGATTTGAGTGAAAGGCTTTTGCAAGCATTGCAACTCCCATGCAGCCTGCTTCGGTGACATCAGGAATCACAATTGGCATTCCGATAACATCAGCCTTCAGTTGTACATGTTTAAGGGATCTGGCTCCCCCTCCTATTATTCTCAATTCGTTTACAATATAGCCCGATTGCCTGAGTATCTCAAGATTCAGTCTTACTTCAAAGGCCACACCCTCAAGAAGAGCTCTCAAAATCTCTTCCCTTTTAACAGATAAATCCAGACCCATAATAGTACCTTTCACGGAAACGTCAAAATAGGGTGTCCCTGATGGAGTAAAATAGGGCAGAACAAGCAACCGGGATGGTTTTTCAGACATCTTTTCAATAAGAAGTTCATAGGGATTACGATTGGATTTTCCGGCCATATCTACCTCTTTACCACCGAATTCATCCCTGAACCATTTCAGAATATTCCCTCCTGTCAGGCTGAAAGCCACCGTAGCATACATACCAGGAGCCGCATGATCGTAAGTACAGAGGTTGCTTTTCCGGAGTTTGTCAGTGAATAACGGTTTTTCAAAGGCAGGCGTTATACATTCAACTGTTCCAGAGGCATAAACAGCTATTCCTGGATTTAATGCCCCTGCTCCCAGACCGGAGCAGGGTTGATCATGTCCGCCGGTAACTACAAATGTTTCATCGGAAAGACTCAGATTTCCGGCAAGCTCACTGTTCACATATCCGGCAAATGATCCTGGCTTCAATGGGATTGAAAGCATTTCTTTCCTGATACCTGTTAGTTTCAGTATTTCATCGCTCCAAACATGGTTGACCACATCAAACAACATTGTCCTCCCTGCAAGAGGCCAGCCCATTGAAGGATTGCTTATCCCCAGCCTGTATTGGAGCAGATCTTCGAAACACAGAATCCGGTGGGCACGTTTCCATATTTCGGGATCGTTTTTCCTGAGCCACAACAGTTTGAATAAAGAGAACATCGGATGGGGCGTGTGCCCGGTGATTTTGTACAGCTTCTCCTCTCCAAATTCTTCAGTCCATGTTTTTATCAGATCATTTGCTCTTACATCAGAGGAAACAAGTGCATTACAAAGAGCTTTGCCTTCTTTATCGATCAGCGTAAAAGCTTCACCCTGACTGGAGACTCCTATTCCTTTCACAGACCCTTTTAAAACGCCCGACGCCGTTTCCTTAATAACCTCAAAGCATTTGGATATGACTTCATCGGTATTCAGTTCTGCCCATCCCGGATGAACCGAGATGATATCATACTCACGGTATGCATTTGAAACCTGATGCCCATCTTCATCAAAGATCACTGCTTTGCATCCGCTTGTTCCGATATCAATCCCCAGATAATGGTTCATGGAAGTAAGTTTATATATACCATAAATCGAGGTAGCGTGACACTATCTTTTTCATTTCATTGAACACAATATCCTGCCTGTAGGCAGTTGTATAATGTGAAAGGGATGCTTTGGAATCCCTGGTAACCAGGTTCCCTAAAAGTCCTTTTTGTATCATTTCCCCGGTTTTATCCTTCCCCGTTATTTTTGAAGCATTTCTGACCATATCTTCAAAAAGGACAGGTGAGCTGTCACGTTCCAGTATTGTCCAGATGTTTACTTTTGCAATACCATCGGCAAAAAGATCTTTTATCTGATCATTGCCGACAGAAGATGTACCATGAAGAACAAGTTTTGTCCCGGTCAGTTTGCTTATGCTGCGGGCCAGATCACCATGATATTTCAGGTCTGCTGCACTTGCCCGGTGCTCCGTTCCAAGATTGGCAACAATAAAGTCGGCACCTGTTTCGCTGAGGTATCTCAAGGCTTGCTCCGGAGATGTCAGCTCACTTCTTGTATCACCTGTAGCATCAACTATTTCATCACATGCACCTTCTATTACAATTTTATTACCAGAATTCCTGATAAACCGGGCTGTCAGTTCTATATTCCTGTCAAACGGAAGAGCAGAAGCGTCATACATTATCATAGAGAATCTGCTCATATCCCATTCCAGAAGAAGTCTGTCGGCATCCCATTGGGTATGATCAAGATGGATCATAACTTTCAGGTTTTCAAAAGGAGAACCTTTGCCTGTAAGAACTTCTATATCAGATAGAAACAATTTAAGGCCAATATCCCAGAGCCTTGTATGGGTGTAATAAACCGACTGGCTGCGATGGCTGTACTGGTTTGTAATACCTATTGTTACTGGAATACCGGGATTACCTGATTTCAGGCTGAAATCGTGTGCTGCAGAAAGAATTGCTTCTGTAGTGGTAAGATTTTCAGAGTTGAAGGTGGGTATTACCCATTTCTTCTGAGCGGCTTCTGCATACACATCAAGCACTTTATTTCTATCCAGAATAAGCGGCATAGTTATTTTAAGTATTATCGAAATTTAAAACAGTCATTGGTTCCAGTTACATAACCAGCACACCCAGCACCTATCTCCCAGCGTCCAGCACCCAGAGCCCATCACCTTTATTTACAAGGCTATGGCTTTAATTCCTGTAAGTTCGCAAAAGGCTTTCAGCTCTTCATAAAGATGAGCTCCATAACCAAGACAGGCATATTCGTTGTTCCACGATTGAAGAAGTTTTTCGATGTCGCAATGAGCCTTGACAAAACCATGCGGCCAGAATGGGATACCGCATTCATTCTTTCTTTTTTCCAGCTGATCTTCAGGTGGTTCAAATATGGAGCAGCGC
>CAYPKL010000043.1:0-8395 GCA_964411285.1 uncultured Rikenellaceae bacterium | reverse complement strand
ATAAGGAAAATGGAGAATGGTGGCAGAACGTTGGTAACTGGACAGTGGATAGGGAACGATTCCCGAACGGTCTGAAACCTGTATCGGATGCTGCTCACAAAGCCGGTTCAAAATTCATGGTATGGTTCGAGCCGGAGAGGGTTCGTCCCGGAACCATGATTGATAAAGAACATTCAGAATGGCTCATAAAGCTGCCTGGTAATGACAACTATCTTTTTGATCTTGGAAAAAAGGAAGCAAGGATATGGCTTACAGACTACTTATCGGATTTTCTACGGAAAGAAGGCATTGATTATTACAGACAGGATTTCAATTTCGATCCCCTGCCCTACTGGAATGCCAATGATAAACCCGACAGAAAAGGTATTTCGGAGATAAGGCACATAGAAGGATTATATGCGTTCTGGGACAGTCTGCTGGTAAGGTTTCCCGACCTGCTCATAGATAATTGCGCCAGCGGAGGCCGGCGAATCGACCTTGAAACCACATCGAGGAGTTCCCCTTTGTGGCGAACAGATTACCAGTACGGTGAACCCAACGGGTATCAGTGTCATACTTTCGGATTAAACTTCTATCTTCCGATTCACGGTACTGCTATTTACAGGACTGATGATTATACTTTCAGGTCAGGGTTGGGCGGAACTGCAGTAATGAACTGGGAAGTCACAGGCAGGGATTCGGAATCAATTCCTGCAATTCAGAAGAAGATAGAAGAATATAAAATTCTGAAGCCCTACTTTTATGGTGATTTCTACCCGCTTACCGACAGCAGGGACAATACCGGAGATAATAAATGGCTGGCATACCAGCTTAACCGCCCTGATAAAAAAGATGGTATAATCGTGGCTTTCAGGCGAATCGGATGCATAGACGAATCAATCAATACAAAACCTGCCGGGCTCGATGAAAACGCTGAATATGAATTATTTTATGAAGATTATGGAATTAAGGTCAAGGTAAGTGGAAGTGATCTGATGAATAATCTGAAACTGACAATATCCCAAAAACCGGCCTCATTGCTTATCAGGTACAGGATGATTGAGTAATTTTAATTCGGTCTTTCCGATTCACTTCTAAAACGGAAACAACTTAACTTTTAATAACCAATATCAACTACCTTTATACCGATTAACTTAATAATTAAAGATGAACTTATGAAACCAAAACACTTTTTATGGACAGCCATCCTTCTTCAGGGATTGCTGCTTATCAGCTGCGGTCCGAAAGACAATCTTCTGACTGATCAGGAAAAACAGGAGGGCTGGAAACTGCTGTTTGACGGTAAAACACTTGACGGATGGCGCGATTTTAAGGGAGAGGGAGTTATTACTGCACCCTGGACGGCCGAAAAAGGAACTCTTACTGCACTTGGCAAGGGTAGCGACAGTACCGGTTATATAGTAACTACTAACCAGTATAGTAACTTCATCCTGACTTTCGACTGGAAAATCTCAGAAGGAGGAAACAGCGGAGTATTGTACCATGTTCTTGAGCGTCCGGAATACAAGACCCCGTACGTGAGCGGTCCTGAATACCAGGTGGTGGATGATCTTGGCTGGCCCGGCAAGCTTGAAGAGTGGCAGAAATCAGGAGCGGATTATGCAATGTATGCCGCCGACAGCACAAAAAAGAATTTGAGCAAGGCCGGATCATGGAACTCTGCAAAAATTGTTTTCGATAATGGCCATGTTGAATACTGGCTCAATGAAGAAAAGATAGTCGAATTTGAAGCCTGGTCTGAAGACTGGTTTGCACGCAAGGGAAGCGGTAAGTGGGAAAATGCTCCGGAATACGGACTGGCGAGGAAAGGAGTTTTCGCCCTTCAGGATCATGGAAGCAGGAGCTGGTATAAAAACATTAAGATCAAAGAACTTCCGATGGAACCAAAGGAAGCGGATCTGTTCAATGGTAAAGACCTTACAGGCTGGGATCTTTACGGGACAGAGCTCTGGTATGTTGAAAACGGTGAACTTGTCTGCGAGAGTGGTCCGGATAAGAAATATGGGTATTTCGGTACGAAAAAATACTATGATAATTTTGACCTCAGTGTTGATTTTATGCAGCTGGCCAACGGTAATAGCGGTGTCTTCATCCGTTCGTATATCAAGAAAGATGTGGAGATCTCAGGATGGCAGGTAGAAGTAGCCCCGCAGGGGCATGATACAGGCGGAATTTATGAATCATACGGCCGTGGATGGATTATCCAGATACCTGATGAGATGGAAAACATTCTTAAAAAAGACGAATGGAATACATTAAGGATCAGGATGCTTGGGAATACAGTTACAACCTGGCTGAACGGAGTTCAGATGGTTGACCTGACGGATGAAAAGATCGGACAGGGACAGGGCAGAATTTTACTTCAGATACACGATGGTGGCGGAATCAAGGTCCGCTGGAAAAACCTTCATATCAAGGAACTTGCACCTGACCAGGAAATGCTGTAAAAAGGTTTCCGGTTGTCTGTAACCTGTTGCCTGTCGCCTGTTATATGGACTGTCGACAGGCAACAAGTTTTATTTAAATGGCAACCAAATTTTTAAAAATAACTTTTAGCCACAGTATGGCAATGTTATTCAATTAGTTTCATGGATTATTTGCATCACAGACTTCCAGCCTATGCTAACAGGCATATATTCAGATCTTTATTATAAGTTAATAAAGAAAATAGATAAAAACAGGATCTATCATGATCCGCTTTATACTCTTGCGTTCGGCACCGATGCCAGTTTTTACAGGCTGATTCCCAGGATGGTGATCAGGGCCGCCGACGAAGAGGAAGTAGCCCTGATCATGCGTGAGTGTTCAGTTCTTAAAATACCCGTCACTTTCCGTGCAGCAGGGACCAGCCTTTCCGGGCAGGCAATAACCGATTCGGTTCTTGTCATTGCCGGAGAACAATGGAAAAAATACAACATAGACACCGAAAATAATACTATAACATTACAGCCGGGTCTTACAGGGGGAGTGGTAAACAGGATTCTTTCGAAATACGGACGTAAGATCGGACCCGATCCCGCTTCCATTGAATCAGCAATGATCGGGGGTATAGCTGCCAATAATGCAAGCGGAATGTGCTGCGGAACATCAGAAAATACGTATAAAACAATAAAATATATACGTATAATATTTGCTGACGGGTCGCTTCTTGATACAGGAGATTTATCGAGCAGGGAGGTATTCCGTAAATCGCACGCAGGACTTATTTCTGAGATTACTGAACTTGCAATATCGGCTAAGAGCAATACGGTTCTTGCAGAGAGGATAAGAAGGAAGTATAAAATGAAGAATACAACGGGTTACAGTCTCAATTCGCTCGTTGATTTCTCAGATCCGTTTGATATAATTGAACATTTGATGGTAGGTTCGGAAGGAACATTGGGATTCATAGCCGGAATAACCCTTAATACCGTGATTGAGCATACCAACCGGGCCAGCTCACTTATGATTTTCCCGGATTTAGAACAGGCCTGCCATGCTGTTCCGCTGCTGAAAGCTTCTCCGGTATCCGCAGTTGAGCTTATTGACCGGGCGGGTATGCGGTCGGTTGAGAATGAACAGGGAGTGCCCTCTTATTTAAAATTACTGCAGGAAAAAGCCTGCGCATTGCTTGTTGAAACAGTTGCAGCCACACAGGAAGAACTGCATAAAAACATTCAGCTGATAACCAAAGCTGTTGACATCATCCCCAGGGATATGCCGGTAAGTTTTACGGATGTAAGAAAAGAGTATGAACTTTTGTGGAAAATACGGAAAGGATTATTCCCGTCCGTAGGGGCTGTAAGAAAGTCCGGGACGACTGTGATTATTGAAGATGTTGCCTTTCCTATTGCTTCACTGGCTAAGGCAACAACCAGCCTTCAGGAACTTCTGAAAAAATACAGGTATGATGAGGCGGTAATCTTCGGTCATGCTCTTGAAGGGAACCTGCATTTTGTTTTTTCTCAGGATTTCAACAAACCCGAAGAGGTGGAAAGATATAAAAACCTCATAGAAGAGGTTTCGGATCTGGTAATACGGTATGACGGCTCTCTTAAAGCAGAGCATGGAACAGGCCGTAATATGGCTCCGTTCGTTGAGATGGAATGGGGAAAAGATGCTTACGGCTTAATGAAAAAGATTAAAAAGATTTTTGATCCGTTGAATATTTTAAACCCGGGAGTGATCCTGAACGAGGATCAAAGCATTCATCTGAAAAACTTTAAGCCGATTCCTGAAGCAGATGAAATTATTGACAAGTGCACCGAATGCGGTTTCTGTGAAACAATGTGTGTGGCTTCAGGACATACACTGACACCGCGTCAGAGGATTGTGGTATTCAGAGAAATTTCGTCATTGTTAAAAAGCGGGCATGAGCCTCACATGGCAGCATCCCTTCTTCGCTCCTACTCCTATGCCGGAGATGAAACCTGTGCCACTGACGGTCTTTGCGCTTCCGCCTGCCCTGTTAAAATAGATACCGGAAAGTTTATTAAGAAGCTCCGGACGGAAAATATCGGGGAAAATCAAAAAATGGCGTCATGGATAGCTCTTCATATGAGTTTCCTTACTGCTCTGGCCAGAAGTGGGCTCTCCATCGTCAGCTTTTTTCATGGAGTTCTCGGAACTGCTGTAATGAAAGGAGTTGCAGGCGGACTAAGGAAAATATCCGGGAACACCATTCCGGCGTGGAATCATTACATGCCTGGTGGTGCGAAGAAAATTACTGATGTACAGGGTCAGGATCATAAGCCATTAAAAGTAGTCTATTTCCCGTCGTGCATTAACCGTGCTATGGGTACTTCGAAGGATTACAGGGAAGAGGTTCAGCTTACTGAAAAGATGATACAGCTTCTAAGAAAAGGAGGTTACGATGTTATTTTTCCTGAGAACCTTGACAACCTATGCTGCGGTATGGCTTTTTTAAGCAAAGGTTACAAGAAGGCGGGTGAGAAGAAGTCGCAGGAACTTGAGTCGGCATTGTTAAAAGCAAGCAATAACGGAGAGTATCCTGTACTATGTGATATGAGTCCGTGCCTGTTCACAATGAAAGATAACTTCAAATCGGGTATCAAACTATATGAGCCTGTTGAATTTATTACGAAATTCCTTTTACCTAATCTCGATATTTACCCCTTAGACGAGACTGTTACAGTATTCCCGGTTTGCAGCATGAAAAAGATGGGACTGGACGGTATGCTTACTGATCTGGCGGCCAGATGCGCCGCTGAAGTTGTTGTTCCCAACACTAATTGCTGTGGATTTGCCGGTGACCGGGGTTTCACTTTCCCGGAACTGAACAGGCACGGTCTTCGAAATCTCAGATCTCAGATACCTGAAAGTGTGAAACACGGGTATTCGACAAGCAGGACCTGCGAAATCGGACTCAGTATGCACTCGGGAATATCGCATAAATCAATAGTTTATCTTGTGGATCAGGTCAGCAGGCCCAAAAAGGAAATAACAACATAAAAAATACAATCAAAAATATATTAAATTCAAAAATCCAAACCGATGAAACGAAGAGAAATCATTAAACAGCTCTCGGCCATTCCGATTGCAGGAAGCTTTATTGCAGCGAATTCTTTATATGGAAATATTCTGCCCTGTGATGCAAATGAAGGAAAAAAAGACAAAAAGGCCAAGCCGGCTCCTGCTGACGGGTCGCTGATTGCCGGACCAATGGTCTATCAGTCGATCGGAGTAGAACCAGTGATCAATTGCAGAGGAACCCTTACTGCCGTAGGCGGGTCACTTGAACTGCCTGACGTAAAATCGGCAATGGAATTTGCTTCGCAGAATTTTGTTGTAATTGACGAACTTGCGATGGCTGTCGGAAGAAGGCTAGCAGCAATTACCGGTGCCGAATGGGGAATGGTTTCTGCGGGTTGTGCCGCCGGGATGAAACATGTTACGGCAGCCTGTGTTACCGACGGTGATCCTGAAAAGCTTATAAGGATACCAGACCTTTCAGGATTTCAAAAGACCGAAGTTATCATCACCGGGTATTCGAGAAATCAATATGACCACTCTGTAAGAAATATAGGTGTTAATCTCATCACTGTCAATACTCCTGAGGAACTGGTTAATGCCATTAGTTCAAGAACAGCTATGGTCTATCTGTTTGCCGCTCCCCAGGCATACAGTGAGGGACCACTTTCAATTGACAATATTGCAAAAATATGCGGGCCTAAAAACATACCAATACTTGTTGATGCAGCCGCTGAAATACTTACAATACCCAATGTTCATCTGAACAGGGGGGCAACAATAGCAGCCTACAGCGGAGGAAAGGCCATAAGGGGGCCGCAGTGCGCAGGGCTCCTTCTGGGGAATAAGAAAATCCTTCTCGCAGCCTGGCAGGCAAGTGCTCCTCACCATGGACCCGGTCGTGACAACAAACTCGGGAAGGAAGAGCACATAGGGATGCTTGCAGCCGTTGAGGCATGGACCAGAAGGGACCATCCTGAGGAAGAAAAAACATGGATTGGGTGGCTTACAAATATTTCGAACCGTATTTCGAAGATCGAAAGCGTAAAGACAGAGATCAGGGAGCCAAAAGGACTCGATAACAGAAGTGCAAACATGACCATAAGCTGGGATCCGGCTGTTTTGAATATCACAGGAGAAGATGTTGCCGGTGATTTCATGAAAAACAGTCCCAGGATTGCTCTGGCAGGAGGGCGCAGCGGAAGAAATACTGTTGGTACTTCCATATCTATCAGTGCCTGGCAGATGAGGCCAGGTGATGATAAAATCGTTTCAGAAAGGATTTACGAAATTCTGACAAGGAAACATCAAAAAAAATCCTCAGAACTGCAAGCTCCGGCAGCTAATCTCAAAGGACATTGGAATGTTGAAGTTGAATATTTCACAGGGAAAGGTGAACATAAGCTTTTCATCGAGAATCAGGATGAGAACTGGATGCACGGATCGTATAAGAGCAGTTTTTCGTTGCAGGACATTTATGGAACTATTGACGGGAACAGGATAAGGATGCAGAGTGTTTACAACGCTCCGGGAGACACTATACCATTCACGTTTGACGGAACCATAGACGATGATGTAATATCAGGCTACATTTATATGGGAGAATACTCTTCTGCAAAATTCACCGGAAAAAGAATGCAATACCAAACAAGACGGATCCCTATAGATATGCCATCTTATGACAGGAAATCCGCAAACTTCTTTTAGAAGATCCTACAGGACTGCCTGTTACCTGGTCTGAGCCGGGATGAGATAAACAACTTTATTTACGCATTAAGATGAAAACAAGCAGAAAGACTTTCATTAAAAACCTTATGGCAGGTTCAGCAACAGTTGCCGCAGGAAGCATTTTATCTGTGACAGGAAATGATAAAATCAATTCTCTTCCTGCTGATAAAAAAGGTTCAAATAGCAAAACGACACATCCCGGGGAACGGAAGTTATCCTGCAGCGGAAATTCAGATAAGCCGGAATTCATTCCTGATAAGATCGCAGGCATGACCCTTATGGAACTCCGGAACGATTACAGGGAACGTATCTTCGACCAATATCTGCCATTCTGGGAAAAAGGCGGATACGATAAAGAGCTGGGTGGTTTTATGTGCGAGCTTTTTGATGACGGCACGGTGCAGAACGATGAAAAATATATCTGGTACCAGGCGCGGGGAATATGGGTTTACTCGTTTCTGTACAATAATTTCGGGATGGAAAAGAAATTCCTTGACATCGCAAAGAAATCACGTAATTTCCTTATAAAGAACATGTATCTGGGAGACGGCACATGGCGCGAATCAGTCGACAGGCAGGGAAAACCGGTGGAAAGCACTGTTTCTCAGGGTACAAGCAAGGATATTTACGGAGCTCTCTTTTCCGCTGCAGGTCTGATTGAGTTATTTAAAGCTGATGGTAATCAGGAAAATCTGGAAATTGCCAAAACATCAATATGGGCATCGGTAAAAGCTTACGAAAGTCCGGATTATGAAGGTATTATTGTTCCCGGGATAGATAAGAAAGGTTTGAGGACGCTGGGGCACTCCTTTATGATTGTCTGGAACCTGACTAATCTGCTGACATTTCAGAAAGATCAGAAGCTTGAAGAACTTCAGAATGAGCATGTCAATCACATAATCAGGGATTTCTGGAATGAGAAATACGGCATAAACAATGAGAACCTGTTTCACGATTATTCCCGGATCCCCGGCACTGAAATAATCATGTATACGGGGCATTATCTGGAGACTCTCTGGATTATCCTTCACGAAGCTTTGCGAAGATCCGACAAGTCGCTCTTCAACAAAATCAAAGATCGTGTCAGACATCTTGTGGAAATGAGCTGGGATTATGTTTTTGGCGGACTTGGTACAGAGAACTACTATGTTTTTTGTGCTGACGGTAAATGTCAGGGACCTGAATTTGACCTGAAAGT
>CAYPKL010000042.1:0-7606 GCA_964411285.1 uncultured Rikenellaceae bacterium | reverse complement strand
TGCGACTTGCAAAATTTAACATCGATACTACCCAGACCACCTCATTCAAAGGATTACCCACACCGGCAAATGCCCTGGCTGTGATTTCGGTGATAATAGCTGCCAACTTTTCCGATATTCCGGTATTAAAATCATTTATTGAGACTCCTGTCGCACTTTCTGTTTATTCTATCATGCTTTCTCTCATGATGGTCTCAAGAATACCCCTGCTTTCACTGAAAATGACAAACCTGAAACTCAGGGGAAATGAAGGAAGATACATTCTTGCAGGGCTGGTGCTGATTTCAATGGCTGTTTTCGGAATTGCATCTGCACCCCTTATTATTCCGATATATGTAATTGCTTCTCTTATTTCCGGAGTTTTCTGACCGGAAAGACGGAAAAACAATAATATCAATAAATTGCAGACTTAGTCTTCCCATTCCTTACCAGGAAACATTTTTTCATATTGAGCCAAAGCTGCCTTAATAATGAACCAGCTAATAATTATGAATGCCGGCCAGATGAGATACTGTAATATTCCTGAGATATACATGATTATATGTATTTGTATTTTAAAGTATTATCTTTTCCTTTTGTCTTTTGCCTTTTGTCTTTTGCCTTTTGCCTTTAGTAAAGATGTCCTTCCGTTTTCATTTCATCTTCGGTTATTCTGTTATTATTTATCGATGCCCAGGCATACCAGATATATGCCATCACAGCCGGAATAATGAAAGACACGTACATCATTGTTTTCAGTGTAAACAGGCTTGAAGATGCTTTTTGAATTGTCAATGAACTGTTCAGATCGTAAGTTGAAGGATAAAATGCGGTATTATTAAATCCTGCAATTAGTAAAAGAGCCACGACCGCAAGGACCGTACCGGTACCCGTAAACCAGATACCATACCTGCTTCCGCCGAACATTGTAATTCCAATTCCACATAAAACACCTGCGACTCCTGCAAGAAAAATGATCAGCACAACCGGCATCTGAATGAGGTTATGAAGGTATTTATACTTTTCCATTAATACCGTTCCTGATTCCTGGTCATAAGCAAATCCCTGCGAGATCAGGAGTGTAATTACAAAGAAAAGGAAGAAGACCAGAAATGTCAGCGAATTCATTGCCACCTTCCTGTTTGCTTTTCCAATCAACTCTTTATCATTTACAGAATTGATAATATATAAAAGACCGTTGGTCCTGGCCAGGAAAAGAACAGCAAGACCCAACGCAAGATTTCTGCCGTTCAGCAAAGCTTCCAGGCCATGCCAGTTATTGGCCCATCTTACCTGGTTCATCTCATTCAGACTGAATTGTGAGCCCGTAAAAAAAGTTGCAACAGCTGTCCCGATCAGGAAAGGTCCCAGAGATCCGTTAATAAGGAGAAATACATCAAATGTTTTCTGCCCGAAGATATTTGCCGGTTTCGACCTGTATTCATACGCAACAGCCTGAATAATAAAACTAAAAAGAATTGCTATCCATACCCAGTATGCTCCTCCGAAACTGGCTGAGTAGAAAAGAGGGAAAGAGGCAAAAAATGCACCTCCGAATGTAACAAGTGTGGTGAAGGTAAATTCCCATTTTCTTCCCATTGCATTAACTACTATGGTTTTTTGAATTTCATTCCCGGGCAGGGAAAATATCATTGATTGTCCGCCCTGTACAAACATCAGAAAAACAAGCAGGCCTGCCAGCAGGGATATTATTATCCACCAATAGTGCTGCAAAAACAAATATGAAATTAAAGGTGTCATGCTTATTCCTCCTGATGTTTAGGTCCGATTTTTATCTGTCTGATCATTATAGAAACTTCTGCAACCAGTAAAAAGGAAAATAGTATGGCAAACATTATAAATGTTGTTATAACCGATCCCGTTCCAATTTGCGAAACTGCTGCGTTGACAGGCATCAGGTCCTGGATTATCCACGGCTGACGGCCCGTTTCTGCAAGGGTCCATCCCAGTTCTCCTGCAACATAAGGCAAAAGGATGGAGCAAAGAGCAATCCGGAGAAACCATCTTTGCCGGGTTATCGTACCACGGAAAAGATAATAAATGGCAAGAAAAAAGAGAAGGATAAAGAAAAATCCAAGCATTACCATAATATGGAATGCATAATAGGATAAAGGCACATTTGGAATTGCATCCTCCGGTTTGTCAAGGAAAGCATACCCGAAAAACCTGAAATGTTCCTTTATAAACCGGTTATTGCTGAAAGCTGATTTTATTTTTTCTGCTTTTTGATGATCATCATTGAGTTTTGCATTCTTATAATCTTTAAGAAGATCCTTTGCTGCCTTTCCCCTGACCATCTTTTCTGTTACAGACATCAATCCTCTTTCTTTATTTCCCAGGATCAGATCATTAATTCCCGGCACAAAAGTATTTCTGTCTCCTCCTGTCATGACTGACAGAAACCCCGGAATTTCAATCTTTACCGAGAACTCTTTGCTCTGCTTTTCCCCGATCTTTTTATCCGAGTCTTTCAATAATCCTGCAGCAACAAGTCCGGCATTTTCCTTCCCGTCGTAAAGAGCCTCAAAAGCGGCAAATTTTACAGGTTGTGCCCTGGCAATTGTTTTTGCGGAACTGTCGCCCGTATAAGCGACAAGAAGAGATGATAAGAGGCCAAAAACCGATGCAACAAGCATGCTTCTTGTAGCAAGGAATTTTTCCCTCCTGCACAGAAGATACCATGCACTTATGGCCAGGATAAAAATTGAACCATGGAGAAAACCTGAGGATATAGTATGAAGGAATTTACTGACAGCAACTTCATTGAAGAGAACACTCCAGAAGCTGACCATCTCATTTCTTGCTGTCTCGGGATTAAATATCATCCCTACGGGATTTTGCATCCAGGCATTGGCAACAAGGATCCACAATGCTGAAAGATTTGCGCCTATGGCAACCAGCCACGATGAAACAAGGTGAAACTTTTTACTTACCTTATTCCATCCAAAAAACATCACGGCTACAAATGTCGATTCCAGAAAAAATGCCAGTATGCCTTCAATAGCCAGTGGAGCACCAAAAATATCGCCGACAAACCAGGAGTAATTTGACCAGTTGGTCCCGAATTCAAATTCAAGAATAATTCCGGTAGCCACCCCAATCGCAAAGTTAATCCCGAAAAGTGTCATCCAGAACCTGGTTATTCGCTTCCACTCCTCATTACCGGTTTTTACATAAATAGTCTCCATAATGGCAACGATGAATGACAGGCCAAGAGTCAGGGGAACAAAAAGCCAGTGGTAAATAGCAGTCAATGCAAATTGCGCCCTGGACCAGTCCACAAGATTTGGGTCAAAATTTTCAATCATAGGTCTAATTTGAGTTTATTAACTGATCCAGAACATATTCACTTTTCTGATCATCATTTTTATATTTTCCTCCGAGGAAATCATGGAAAAAGAAGATTCTAAGAAGAATAAAAATTATGAAAAGTTTTATGAGGATAATTATCCAGACACGCCTTCCCCACCATGACATATTCCTGAATCCGTCATAATAAAAATAGAACAAACTTCTTATTTTTGCTACTATTAAGTTCATATTCAACAGCTTATTCCTGTGACTTAGCGTTGGATTCTTTCTTTATCACTGTACCGGAAGTTGCCAGCCGGGATTCATCCAGAAAAACATTGGATATCTTCTTATCATCGGGAGAATCTTCTGTCGCTAAACTGGAGGTTATTTTCTGGACTGCCTTATAACCGTAAAAGAATTCTCTGGCAAATACTCTCAGAACGGTATAAGCCGGAATACCAAGAATCATCCCCGGGATTCCTGCCGCAAAACCTGAAGCTAAAACTACCACAAAAATTTCAAGGGGATGAGCTTTTACACTGTTTGAAAAAATGATCGGTTGAAATACCACATTATCAATTAAATGGGTTACGCCTTCCGCTATTATCATGTAGTAGACCAAAGGTATGACCACTGTCGAAAAATCCTGGTTTATATGAGAAGCCACACCCATAATTATTGCAATAAAAAGTCCAAGCCATGGTCCCACATACGGAATTACATTCAGAATACCCAGTATGAGCCCCATAACCAGGGCCTGTTGAAAATCAATTCCGGCAATGGTCATCCCTATATCAACAAGGATCATAATACAGGTACTCTGGATGACAATACCTATAAAATAGCGGGTGAGAAGACTTTTTATCGAATTAAGTGCATTTGTAACATTTACTACATATTTGTCAGGGATCCACATCAGTATCGATTCATAAAAAAGATGCTGATCCTTAAGAAAAAAGAAAGTAATGAAGGTTACTGAAAATATTGCCACTACAACATTGCCAAGGATGCCAACCAGTGATCCCAGAAAATTCTGAACCATCTCAATATTCAAAACTCCTGATACTTTTGAAATGATGTACTCCTTGATTGATAGTTTATCAGAGATATCAGGATTTATGCTTGTAAAAATCTTTTCTATTTTTTCAATTGGGCCTTCCACCAGCTGAACGATCTTTCCACTGTCAATTGTCGAAAAATAATTTATCTGCTTAGTTACCAGAGGAACAAAAATGTAAAAGAACAGAACAATAATACCCCAGATGATTATTAGTGTAAAAAGTGCACTAATAGTTCTTGGGAACACCCATTTCCCTATTTTTATCCGGCAGAACAGATCCACCAGGGGGCGCCCCATTATCGATAAAACACCTGAAACGAGTATGTAGACTACAATATTCCGGAAGTACCACAAGGCTGCAATAAATAGCAAAATTCCGAAAAAGATCAGGATGTTCCTTAGTGTGGTTTTCATCGGTAAGGTTTTGCTGTATACAAACCTAAACTAAATTTTTGAATTTCCCTCAATTAGTCCTTCGCGATTTCCTGAACTGAAGAGCGATTATTTTAAGGCCTGATTAAATCAGCTGCATGCCATTATGTCTACATTACTGACATTTTTCATGCCATTGTGTCATATTTATCGTTTTGGAACAGAAGTTGAATACATACAGGTGTAGTAATTAATTAAATGTTTAACTTAAAATACAGGAGGACAAAACTATGTTACCAACAATTTCAAAAAGAAGTTTCAGACCTTTTTATATTCCGGGTATTTTTGATGATGACTTTTTCCCGGTAATGAACAACAGGACCAGTTCGATGCCTGCAGTCAACATCAGGGAAGATGACAAGAAATTCGTTCTTGACCTTGCAATTCCCGGAATTGACAAGAAAGATCTTAAGATTGACATCAATGAAGATCTGCTTACCATCTCATCAGAGACAAAAGATGAGAATGAAGAGAGCAAAGACGGGTACAAGAGGAAAGAATTCAGCTATTCATCTTTCTGCAGAAGTTTCCAGATACCTGAAAATGTAAACAGGGATTCAATTGAAGCCAATTACAAAGATGGCGTACTGAATGTAACCCTTCCAAAGGTAGAAGAAGAAAAGCACAAGGTGGCAAGACAGGTTAAGATTTCGTAATAAGAAAGCTCCCGGTTCATTACCGGGACTTTTTATTTACTTGCAATTTATCAGGACTTCCTGTGCGAATTTTCTTCCAAATTCAATCAGGATTTCTTTTTTTGCGGCCTCCGGCGAAAACTTAAATCCGGCGGTTTCTTCAAAAACCTTCAGCTTAAGATTCCTCAGGTTGTCAAGAATGATTTTGGGCGCCTCTCCGCTCCATCCGTAGGAACCAAAAGCTCCTGCCGGCTTGCCTCTGTCCCTGATAGGATTTATATGGGCAAATAACCTGTAAACAGGAAACAGGGTATTCTGATTAATTGTCGGTGAGCCAACGAGAATTGCATCGGCCGAAGTCAGCTTTGAATCAAGATCTTCCGGCAAAATATTTTCAATGTCCGCAATTTCAACTTTAAAATTACCAGCTTCCATCAGGCCCTCTGAGATATGTTCCGCAGCCTGTTTTGTAAATCCGTAAGCTGACACATATGTAATCAGAATACTTTTTACAGGCTTGTCAGCCACCTGATGAAGATAGTCATTTGCATATTTTTCAGTCAGATCAACAATTTCCCGGAGATTATCCCTTAGAACGGGCCCGTGACCCGGACAAATCATACTGATTTCCAGTGGCCTGATCTTTTCGATGGCCTTTACCATAAACCTGCTGAATGGCTTAAGGATAACATCAAAATAATATTTATAAGCCTGCCGGTATTCATCAACGGCCATATTGCTGAACATACCATAATCGCAATAGTGTGCACCGAAAGAGTCGCAAGTAAACAGAATCTTATCTTCCTCCAGGTATGAATAAATTGAATCAGGCCAGTGAAGATTTGGCGCTGATATGAACCTGAGTATTTTATTACCCAGATCAAGTTTGTCACCGTCTTTTACAACAAGCGATCTGAAAGGCTTATTTACAATATCTTCGAGGTATCTGATTGCATTTCCGCTTCCTACAACCGTTGCCGAAGGAGCAAGTTCAAGAAGAGCGCCAAGGCTTCCTGAATGATCGGGTTCGGTATGATCAAGAATTATATACTCAATATCTGCCGGATCCGTAACTGCCCTTAGCTTTTTTATATAGGTTCCGCTGAATTTTTCCTTGGCAACTTCAACCAGCGCTTTTTTTTCTGCATTAATGAAATAAGAATTATATGTTGTTCCAAATTCTGTTGTCATTACAATATCAAATGACGTGATATCATAATCCAGAATGCCAATCCACTTTATATCTCCGGTCAGATCAATTATCCTGTCGTCAACTTGTTTCATTTACGGTTATTATCAGATTTTTGCAATAATACTCTTGTTCGCTTTAACATGCTGAAGGATTGGTATCTCAACCTCAGTCCCGACAGGCAGAAAAACATCGACTCTCGATCCGAATTTGATGAATCCCAGTTCACCGCCCTGAGTAACCTGATCCCCTTCCCTGGCATAAGTGACTATCCGTCGTGCCACTGCACCGGCAATTTGCCTTACAAGTATTTCTGTCCCGCTTTCTGTTTTTATAACTATTGAACTTCTTTCGTTAAGTTCAGATGATTTGGGATGCCAGGCAACCATATAGTTCCCTGAATGGTACTTCACATATTTGATACGGCCTGATACCGGATAACGGTTGCTGTGCATATTAAAGGGAGACATAAATATTGATATCTGCAGGCGGGTATCTTTAAAATATTCATTTTCCATAGTCTCTTCAATAACAACCACTTTACCGTCTGCAGGAGCAAAGATAAGTCCCGGGTCAGGATCAAGATGTCTTGCCGGATACCTGAAAAAGAAAAGAAGGAATATATAAAGTAAAACTGAGGCGATCAGAACCGCAAATTTCAATAGTGTATTACCGGGCCAGATAAAGGCTGTAAGGAGGTTAACAATAAGCAGTACTATAGACCCAAAAATCAAAATCTTATATCCCTCTTTATGAATACTCATTTTCTTAAAATTTGCACAAAACTAATTAACACTTATCAATCATCCAAAAAGGGAAATAAAAAGATAAAGAAGAGGGAACGACAGCAGGGCGCTATCGAAACGGTCAAGAAAACCTCCATGCCCCGGCATGACAGAACCCGAGTCTTTAACACCAAGGCTTCTTTTAAGCATAGATTCAATAAGATCGCCAAAAGTACCTGCAACCGAAACTATTACGGCAGCTATCATCCAG